>JABFRE010000006.1 GCA_013141325.1 Novosphingobium sp. | reverse complement strand
TCATCGTCAGCGCGCCCTCGCCCTCGTCGATCTTGACCGTGCAGCCGTCGGGAATTTCTCCGCCAAGCAGCTTTTCCGCCAGCGGATCCTGCAGATAACGCTGCACCGCGCGCTTCAGCGGCCGGGCGCCGTAGACCGGATCGTAGCCGACCCGGCCCAGCCAGCGCTTGGCAGCATCGGACAGGTCGATCGTGATCTTGCGGTCCTTGAGCAGGCTTTGCACCCGCCCGACCTGAATCTCGACGATCGGGGCCATGTGCTCCACGCCCAGGCGGTGGAACAGGATGATTTCGTCCAGCCGGTTGAGGAATTCGGGGCGGAAGTGCCCGCGCACGACTTCCATCACCTGCGGCTCGACGCTTTCGACATCCTGCCCTTCCTCGAGATTGGCGAGGTACTGGCTCCCGAGGTTTGAGGTCAGGATGATCAGCGTGTTGGTGAAATCAACCACCCGGCCCTGCCCGTCGGTCAGACGCCCGTCGTCGAGCACCTGCAGCAGGACGTTGAACACGTCCGCGTGCGCCTTTTCGACCTCGTCGAACAGCACGACCTGATAGGGCCGCCTGCGAACCGCTTCGGTTAGAACACCGCCTTCGTCATAACCAACATAGCCCGGAGGCGCGCCGATCAGGCGGCTGACCGCGTGCTTTTCCATGAATTCGCTCATGTCGATCCGCACCATCGCGGTATCGTCATCGAACAGGAACCCGGCCAGCGCCTTGGTCAGTTCGGTCTTGCCGACGCCGGTGGGCCCGAGAAACAGAAAGCTGCCCAACGGCCGGTTGGGGTCCTGAAGGCCCGCCCGCGCGCGGCGCACGGCCTTCGACACGGCGACCACCGCATCCTGCTGGCCGATCACCCGCGCGCCGATCACTTCCTCCATCTTGAGCAGCTTCTCGCGCTCGCCCTCCATCATCCGGTCGACCGGAACCCCGGTCCATTTGGATACGACGGAGGCGATGTCTTCGGCGGTCACTTCCTCGCGCAGCAGGGCGTTTTCGGAAACGCCCTGCGCCTCGGCTAGCTGCTTTTCGAGCTCGGGGATGCGGCCGTAGGACAGCTCCCCGGCCTTGGCCAGATCACCCGCGCGTTGCGCCTGTTCCAGTTCCAGCCGCGCCGCATCGAGCGCTTCCTTGATTTTGCCCTCGGCGGCGATCTTGTCGCGCTCGTTCTGCCAGCGGGTGGTCAGTTCGGCCGACTGCTGTTCCAGATTCCCCAGCTCGGCGGTGATTGCGGCCAGCCGGTCCTTGCTGGCCTTGTCGCTCTCCTTGGCGAGCGCCATTTCCTCGATCTTGAGCTGGATGATCCGCCGGTCGAGCACCTCGATTTCCTCGGGCTTGCTCTCCACTTCCATGCGGATCCGGCTGGCGGCCTCGTCCATCAGATCGATCGCCTTGTCGGGCAGGAACCGGTCGGAAATGTAGCGGTGGCTCAGCGTAGCCGCCGCGACGATCGCCCCGTCGGTGATCCGCACTCCGTGGTGCAGTTCATAGCGGTCCTTGAGCCCGCGCAGGATGCTGATCGTGTCCTCCACGGTCGGCTCACCCACGAACACCGGCTGGAACCGGCGCTGCAGCGCGGGGTCCTTTTCGACGTGCTTCTGGTATTCATCCAGCGTTGTCGCGCCGATGCAGTGCAGTTCGCCCCGGGCCAGCGCGGGCTTCAGAAGGTTGGAGGCGTCCATCGCCCCCTCGCCCTTGCCCGCCCCGATCAGGGTGTGCATCTCGTCGATGAACAGGATGATCTCACCCTCGGCGCCTTTGACCTCGTCGAGCACGGCTTTCAGCCGCTCCTCGAACTCGCCGCGGTACTTCGCCCCGGCAATCAGGCTACCCATGTCGAGGCTCATCAGGCGGCGATCCTTGAGGCTGTCGGGCACGTCGCCGTTGGCGATGCGCAGCGCCAGGCCCTCGGCAATCGCGGTCTTGCCCACACCCGGCTCGCCGATCAACGCCGGGTTGTTCTTGGTCCGGCGGGCCAGGATCTGGATGGTGCGACGGATTTCCTCGTCGCGGCCGATTACCGGGTCGAGCTTGCCGTCGCGCGCGGCCTGGGTCAGGTCGCGGGCATATTTCTTCATCGCCTCATAGGCGTTTTCGGCGCTGGCGTTGTCCGCGGTGCGCCCGCCGGTCAGCTCCTGGATCGCGGTTTCCAGCGCCTTGGGGTCGACCCCGGCGGCCTTCAGCGCCTGCCCGGCCGCATTGGTGGCGCCCAGCGCCAGCGCCTGAAGCATCCGCTGGACCGAAACAAAACTGTCGCCCGCCTTGGCAGAGAGCTGCTCTGCGGCATCGAGCACGCGCACGGAATCATTTTCCAGGCCGGGCGTCTGCTGCGCCCCGCTGCCCGATACCGCCGGGATCTTGGCCAGCGCCTTGTCGACTTCGGCCTGGGCCAGCGCGGCGTTGCCGCCCGCGCGCTGGATCAGGCCAGAGGCCATGCCTTCGCCATCCTCCAGCAGCGCCTTCAGAATGTGCTCTGGGGTTATCCGCTGATGGTTCATGCGGATCGCCACGGTCTGTGCCGATTGCAGGAATCCCTTGGCGCGATCGGTGAATTTTTCGAGGTTCATGGGTGTATCAGCCTCCTGTCACACCCGAGGTAGTGTGACTATTCGGCAACACAAGGGGCAGCGAACAAAAAAGACCGGTTCGGATGCCCGTCAGTTCTTTCCGCCCAGCAACCCATCGAGCAGTCCGCCTAGCGGCTTGATCGGATTGGCGCGCAGTTCTTCCTCTTCCCCGCCGATGTATTTGAATATCCCATTGAGCGCCTGATCAGTCACCGAGGTGCCCAGCTTGTCGTGGCTGATCCCGGCCAGCGAAGCGAGGCTGGACTTGCGGCTGAGCTTGTCGAGCGCGCCATAGGCTCCGACCTTGGCCAGCCCGGCATCGACCAGCGGGCGCAGCTTGCCTTTCAGCTCGTCCCCGGCGCTGGTCCGCAGATACTGACTGGCGCCGTCGTTCTGCTTCACGATCCCCGGCACATCGGCGAGGGATAAGCGGCCGATCGCGGTCCGGAAAATCGGCTTGGCTTCCTTGGCGGCCAGCCCCGCCGCGTCGTTGAGTTTGCGGGTGAGGCCATCGGTCAGCCCCAGCTTGCTGCCGGCGTTCAGAACCGACCCCAGCAGCCCGCCCGATCCGCCGACCAGCGGCAGCGCGATCCGCACCGCCGGATCAGCATAGAACGCGCCCGGCTGGCCCAGCTTGTCGAGCGCGGAATCCGACGCTTTGTCCAGCAGGCCATTCAGCGTTCCGCCCAGCCCCTGGGCACGGGCCAGCCCGGCAAAGGGTGCCACCGCACCGGCGGCGGCGATCCCGGCTATCAGGGCGCGGCGCGAAAGGATGGCGGAAAGGCGGTGCATCGGTCGCTCCTGCAGCTGGTTTCGGCTTCAAGGTGTTCCACAGGCGGCGCGGCGGATCAATCGTCCATTGGCCGCAGGTGCATCTATCCCATTGCGAAATGCCGCATTGTGGTGTCAGAATTGGCCGCGAGCCTCACCGCTTTTGCAATCATTCCGTTCATTTGGGGATCCCCATGCGCCACCTGCTTTCCGCGTCTGTTCTTGCCCTGGCCCTGGCCGCCAGCCCCACCCTCGCGAAGGCGCCTGCCGCCGCCCGCCCGGCACCGTTGGCCAGCCTAGTCAACGCGGTGAACATCCCCTATCAGCGCTTTACCCTGCCCAACGGCCTGACCGTCCTGGTCCATACCGACCGCAAGGCGCCGGTGATTGCGGTATCGGTGTGGTACGGCGTCGGCTCCAAGCACGAGCCCAAGGGCAAGACCGGCTTTGCCCACCTGTTCGAACACCTGATGTTCAACGGATCGGAGAACGCCGCGGGCGACTTCTTCGAGCCGCTGCAACAGATCGGCGCGACCGACGTCAACGGCACCACCTGGTTTGACCGGACCAACTATTTCGAGACCGTGCCGACCGGGGCGCTGGACCTGACACTGATGCTGGAAAGCGACCGGATGGGGCACCTGCTGGGCGCAGTGACCCAGCAGAAGCTCGATAACCAGCGCTCGGTCGTCCAGAATGAGAAGCGCCAGGGTGACAACCGGCCGTTCGGGCTGGTCGAATACGAGCAGCTGGAAAACCTCTATCCTTCCGGACACCCCTATCACCACTCGACCATCGGCTCGATGGCGGACCTCGATTCCGCAGGCCTGGAGGACGTGAAGGGCTGGTTCCGGGACAATTACGGCCCCAACAACGCGATCCTGGTGCTGGCGGGCGATATCGATCTGCCCACCGCGAAGGCCAAGGTGGCCAAGTGGTTTGGCGAAATCGCTCCGGGGCCGAAGCTGAAGCCGGTGGCCGCCGCCGTTCCCACCCTGCCCGCGCCGCTGCGCAAGACGATCCTGGATCAGGTCTCCACCACCCGGATCTACCGGATGTGGGCGATCCCCGGGCTCGACAATCCCGATTACCTGCCGCTCGACATGGCGGCATCGGTGCTGGGCGGGCTGGCCTCGTCGCGGCTGGACGACGCTCTGGTGCGTCAGGGCCAGGAAGCGGTTTCCGTGTCAGCCAGCACCGAAATTTTCGCCCAGGCCGGCCAGCTGGTGGTCTATGCCGACGTCCGCCCCGGCAAGAACGCGGCCGATGTTGCCAAGGCGCTCGATGCCCAGATCGCCAAGTTCCTGGCCGAAGGGCCCAGCGCCGACGAGTTGCAGCGCGCCGCCACCAGCTATGCCGTCGGGCAGATCCGCACGCTCGAATCGACCGGCGGGTTCAGCGGCAAGGCGCCGACGCTGGCCGAAGGGCTCCTCTATTCTGGCGATCCGGCGGACTACAAGAAGTCGCTGAAACGCGTCGCCGCGCTGACCCCGGTGCAGGTGCGTGCCGCCGCGCAGCGCTGGCTTTCGCGGCCGACCTTTGCGCTGACGGTTGAGCCGGGCAAGCGCGCCGAAGGCGGCGAAGCGCGCGGCGGGTTCGCCGTGCCGCCGGGCGAAGGCGCGGCGGGGCCGGCCTGGTACAGCAACCCGGCGCTGCTG
>JABFRE010000171.1 GCA_013141325.1 Novosphingobium sp. | reverse complement strand
GCTGCTCATCGTGGTGAAATGCGCGCGGCGGCGGCGTTTCGCCAGCCAGAATGCCTTTCGGGCGCCTTAGGTCAGCTTTACGCCGCCGCCCAGGCCGCCAGGCCCCGCTCCAGATCGGCGCGAAGATCGGCCGGGTCTTCGAGCCCGATCGACAGCCGCACGCCGAACCGGTCGGCGCTGTCCATGCCGGGCAGGGGCCAGGGACTGGCGCTGCGCAGGGCGGCGGGATCGATCGGCGTGACCAGACTTTCGAACCCGCCCCAGCTGTAACCGATGCCGAACAGGCTCAGCGCGTCGATGAAGGCATTGCGGGCGGCGTCGTCCTTGCCGCGCAGCACCAGGCTGAACAGGCCGCAGCCTCCGGTGAAATCGCGCCGCCACAGATCGTGTCCGGGCGATCCGGGCAGCATCGGGCACAGCACCCGCGCCACTTCCGGGCGGCTTTCGAGCCACTCTGCCAGCGCCCGCGCGCTCGCCGTCTCGCGCTCCAGCCGCACACCCATGGTCCGCAGCCCGCGCAGCACCAGCGATGCATCGTCGGGTGAAACGACCTGGCCCAGCGCCTGCGCAGTGCGGCGCAGCTTCGCGTGGAAGTCCGCCCCGGCACTGGCGCTGCCCATCATCACGTCGGAATGGCCCCCGGCGTGCTTGGTCAGGCTCATCACCGTGATGTCCGCGCCGCGTTCCAGCGCGGCAAAGCCCAGCGGCCCGGCCCAGGTGTTGTCAAGCACCACCACCAGCCCGCGCGCGTGGGCCCGCGTGGCCAGATCGGGCACGTCCTGCACCTCCAGCGTCAGACTGCCGGGGCTTTCCAGCAGCACGGCGCGGGTTCGCTCGCAGATTGCGGCTTCGAACGCACCCGGGTCCAGCGGATCGAACCAGCGGGTTTCGATCCCCATATCCTTCAGCAGCCCGCGCCCCATGGTCCGGCTGGGTTCATAGGCATTGTCGGTCATCAGCAGCACATCGCCTGGGCGCAGCACGCTGAGCAAGGCGCCGGCGATCGCCGCAACGCCCGAGGGGTAGAGCACGGTTCCCGCCGCACCGGGTTCCAGCGCGGTCAGCGCATCGGCCAGCGCCCACTGCGTCGGCGATCCGCGCCGTCCGTAGTAGAAATGCCCGTCTTCGTTGGGCTTTCCCGCCTTCAGTGCGGCGCTGTCGGGATAGAGGTGGGTGGACGCGCGCCAGACCGGCGGGTTGACCACCGCACCGGGCTGGCGCGGCGTACCGGTCCACTCCGCGCGGCGGCCGGACGTTACCAGCCGGGTCGCCGGGGAGTGATTGTCATCCTCGGCCCCTGCCATCTCAGGCCGCCGGCTTGGTTGCCTTGGGGGTGTCGGGATCGTTGCCCCATTCGGTCCAGCTGCCGTCGTAGAGCGCGACATCGTCCTTGCCCGCCAGATGCAGGCCGAAGATCAGCACGCAGGCGGTGATCCCGCTGCCGCAGCTGGTGACCACCGGCTTGCCCAGATCGACCCCCGCGCCCTGGAACGCGGCCTTGAGGCCCGCCTTGTCCTTGAACGTACCATCGGCGTTGAACAGTGCGGTATAGGGGACGTTGAACGAGCCGGGAATGTGGCCGCTGGCGATGTTGGGGCGCGGATCGGCTTCCTCACCGGACCAGCGCTTGGCCCCGCGGGCATCGACCACCTGTTCGTCCTTGCTGTGGAGGTTGGCGAGGACGTGGGCCTTGGTCCGCAGGTTCTTGTCATCCTGCCAGACGGTGAAGTGGCGGTGCCGCAGCACTTCCTTGCCCTGGGTCAGTGCCCGGCCTTCGGCCTTCCACTTGGCGATCCCGCCATCCAGAATCGCCACGTCATGCGCGCCGAACATCTTGAGCATGAACCAGGCACGCGCCGCGGTCTTCACCGCGCTGTCATCATAGAGAACGATGCGGCTGCCGTCGCCCAGACCCAGAGACTGCATCCGGCTGGCGAACTTTTCCGCCGGGGGCAGGGTATTTTCCACCGCAGCACCGGCATCGACCAGATCGGCCAGATCCATGAACACCGTGCCGGGGATGTGCCCGGCCTCATACTCGGCCAGCGCATCGCGCCCGGTGCCGGGCAGATGACGGGTGCAATCGACGATCCGAAGGTCGCTCGCGCCCATTTCATTGGCGAGCCATTCGGTCGAAACAAGACTTTCCATTACTCGCGTCCTCCTCGCGTTCCCGCCTGCGCAGGATACCTCCAGAACAGCGCCCCTCTCGCTGCACTTGCGAAGAGGTCTAGCCCCGCATTGGCGCCGCGTCGAGGGGGCAAAAGTCTAGGCGCCCAGCGCGCGGGCCAGCATGGCGGTCAGATCACGGCGCAAGGCAACCGGATCGCCCGGCTGGTCCTGGGCATAGCCCATCGCCGATTCGACCGAGATCCCCGCCAGCAGGCATCCGACCATAAAGGCGGCATGGGCCGGGGGCAGGGCGGCGGTGACCCGCCCGGTGCGCTGGGCGCCGACGATCAGGTCCTCGATCCGCTGACCAAAGCGCTGCTGGACCTCCTCAAACACGCTCTGGGTGTCCAAGCGGTTGGCGATCATTGCGCTGAACAGCACGAAATAAGCGCGCACCGCCGTGTCGGTCAGCACCAGTTCGACGAAGCGGTCGAACAGCGCCAGCAACTGATCGAGCGGATCGGTCAGACCGGCAATCGCACCGTCGACCTCCTCGTGGACATGCGCCGACACCCGCCAGATGACCGCTTCGATCAGACCGTCCTTCGATCCGAACTTGCGGCCTGCCAGACCCCGGCTGAACCCGGCCTCGGTTCCGACCCGCTCCAGCGTGGCGGCCAGATAACCTTCCCGCGCGATGATCGCGGCGGCGGCGGCGAGCAGGCGGTTCTCCGATTCCTCGCGCCGCTCGGCCTGCGTCCGCCGAGGGGGGACTACAACCCTGCCGATCGGCGATTGCGCCGCGCTTGCCATGTGCTGGTCCCCGTGTTCGAAACTTAGTTGTTGACCAGCAACCAACAATCAAACTAGCTTCGAGTCAAGCCCGATTCCCGCGGGCAGAGCCAAGGAGTGGATGGCATGACGATTTCCGAGGAACTGGCGCGCACGATCATTGATCCCAAGGCGTACTCGCAGCGTGAAGTCGTCGATGCGGCTTTCTCCACGATCCGCGCCACCGCGCCGCTCGACAAGGCTGTGCTGGATGAGATGGAACCGTTCTGGGTGGTCAGCCGCCATGCCGACATCAAGGAGATCGAACGCCAGCCCGACTTCTTCCACAACGGTGACAAGTCGACCTTCCTGACCAACATCGAAGGCAACGAACGAGTCAAGGCGTTAACCGGCGGCGAGCCTAACCTGATCCGCAGCCTGGTCTCTGTAGACGGGATGGAACACAAGAACCTGCGGGGGATCGTGTTCCCGCACGTCACTCCGCGTGCGATCCGCCCGCTGGAAGATGCGATCCGCGGGATTGCGAACGAATTCGTGGATCACATGCTGAGCTTCGACGGCGAGGTCGATTTCGCCCAGGACGTGGCCTTCCTCTATCCGCTAAGGGTGATCATGACCGTGCTGGGCGTGCCCCAGGAGGACGAGGCGTTCATGCTCAAGCTGACGCAGGAATTGTTCAACAACGCCGATCCCGAGCTCAACCGCGCCCGCGCCGAGCTCTCTCCGGAAGAGATGCTCAAGTCGTTGTGGGAAACCACGATGGAGCTGGAAAACTACTTCAAGGCGGTGACGGAGCGGTTTCGTGCCAAGCCGACCGACCAGATCAACAGTCTGATCGCCAACGCCAGGATCGACGGCGAATACCTCAACCACCGGCAGATGATGGGCTATTACATTATCGCTGCGACCGCCGGGCACGATACCACCAGCAACACCACCGCCGGGGCGATGTGGGCGATGGCGGAACGGCCGGGCATGCTGGAGGCGATGCAGAAGGACCCCGAGCTGATCAACGCCTTCGTCGAGGAATCGATCCGCTGGGAAGTGCCCGTGAAGCACTTCATGCGCAGCGCCGTGGCCGATTGCGAAATCGGCGGCAAGCAGATCAAGAAGGACGACTGGCTGATGCTGTCGTACCAGTCGGGCAACCGGGACGAGAGCGTCTGGGCCGATCCCTTCGACTTCCGGATCGACCGGGGTGCGAACAACCCGCAGATCGCCTTCGGTTATGGCGTCCACGTCTGTCTGGGTCAGCATCTGGCCCGGATGGAAATGCGGATTCTGTGGGAAGAGCTGTTCAAGCGGCTCAAGTTTGTCGAAATGAACGGCAAGGGCGAACGGACGATCTCCAACTTCGTCTGCGGCCCAAAACACGTGCCGATCCGCTTCACGGTGAACTAGACCCTGATGGCGTGGGATTGCACCACTCTGATTGGCCATCCAGGTCCCCGTGGCACGGCGCGGCGCGCAGCAGAGGCTGGTAGCCCCTGCAAGAGCCGCAACGCAGTCCACGGGGACCTGAATGGCCAACCCCGCGGGGCGGGCCGATTTTGGCCTGTGGGAGCGTTGCTCGTCGATCACAATGCTATGGCATCGCTCACTCCTTGCGCCTCCCCACAAACCAAAATCGGCTCCGTCAGAGAGGTGCAATCCCATGCCATCAGGGTCTAAGATGAGCGCCCCGCGCCAATGGCGTTGCCGCAACTGCGGGCTGATCTACGACGAGGCGCTGGGCCTGCCCGAAGACGGGATTGCCCCGGGCACCCGGTTCGAGGACATTCCCGACGATTGGTACTGCCCCGATTGCGGAACCGAGAAGCAGGATTTCGAACTGCTTGATTGACGAAGGCGCGTCCCGCACCTGCGCGTTTGCCAGCCCGGACCTGCCGCGATATGCGACGGGCTGGTTTTGCAAGGAGTGCCCGGCATGAACGCCATTGCTCAGGTCAGGCAGCGCGAACGCGCCCTTCGCGCGGCGATGCTGGCCAGTGATGTGGCGGCGCTGGACAGACTGATCGAGGACGATCTGCTGTTCGTGACGCCGGACGGGACGCTGATTACCAAGGCACAGGATCTTGCGACGCACGAAGCGGGAAGCCTTCGTCTGGACCGCATGGACTGCGGGGAAAGCACGTGCCGGATGATCGGCGCTGCGGTGCTGTCCGTTACCGCGGCCGAGCTGGCCGGCAGCTTCGCAGGAAATCCCTTCGCCGGACGGTTCGTCTACTCGCGCCTGTGGCTTTACAGCGAGGGCGGTTGGCGCGTCGGGGCGGGTCACGCGAGCGCTATTGCTGCATCTTAATCGTTTGATTAAAAATCCGGTTGACGGTTGCCGGGCGGAAGGCAATCGTCAGCGCCATGGCCTCCGCACCGATCCGCATCCCCGTCGCCCCCGGCGTTGAAATCGCCGCCGATGTAGCTGGGCGCGCAGGGGCGCCGACCGTGATCCTGGGCCACGGCGGCGGCCAGACCCGCCATTCGTGGGACAAGTGCGAACAGCAGCTGGCTGCTGCAGGCTATTTTGCGATCAACTATGACCTGCGCGGGCACGGCGACAGCGACTGGTCGCCCGACGGCGACTATGGAATTTCCACCCGCGCGCACGATCTGATGGCCGTGGCCCGGCACGGATCGCGGCCTTTCGCGCTGGTCGGTGCGTCGCTCGGCGGGATTACCGCGCTGGTCGCGGCCAGTCTGGGGCTGGAACCGGCCGCGCTGGTGCTCGTTGATATTGTTCCCAAGATGTCGGCGGTCGGGGTCGCCAAGATCCGCGGCTTCATGACCGCCAATCCCGATGGCTTCTCCAGCCTTGAGGAGGCTGCCGACGCGATTTCGGCCTACTATCCCGAGCGGCCTCGGCCCAAGGATCTGTCCGGCCTGAGGAAGAACCTGCGCCCCCATGCCGACGGGCGCTGGCACTGGCACTGGGACCAGCGGATGATGAGCGATGAGCGGGCTGACCCCCGGCACCTGCTCGACCTGATGGACAGCGCCGACTGGACCGACCGGATTCCGACCTTGCTGGTCCGCGGCATGAAGAGCGACATCGTCGACGACGACGGTGTGGCCGACCTGCGGCGGCGCATTCCGGCGCTGGAAATTGCTGATATCCGCGGCGCCGGGCATATGGTGGCGGGCGACCGCAATGATGAATTCAACGCGGCTGTGATCGAATTCCTGACCAGGGTGATGCCGCCGGCCTGATCAGCCCCTGACCTTGCGCAGCGCCCGGTAGGCCAATGCCTTGGCCCGGTTCTGCGCGGGGTAGGCACCCGGGCTGCGTGGGTGCAGACCGAAGCCGCGCAGTACCGAGTTGAAGGCGCGGGCATCGGCTTCGGCATAGGACCATTCCGAACGCCAGGTGACCGACAGCGACACCGACGGCGCATCGCCGTTCTGCACCCAGTGCGGTGCCTTGACCGGCACGTGGATCGCCTCGCCCGGCTGGATCGTGATCGCTTGGCCCTTCGCGGCGAATTCGTCGCGCCACGGCAGGTTGCGGTGATGCCGGCCGAGGTGAAAATCCTCGTGCACCGGGGCCGAGAACAGTACCTCGTCCTCGACCGGGAACAGCGTCATGGTCTTGCTGCCCTGAATTTGCAGCAGGATGTTGTGTTCGGGATCGAAATGGAACGGCGTCACTCCGCCGGGCGAGGTGATGAAGACGAAGCCTTCCAGCTGCATCATCGCGCCGGTGCGGGGGGCCACCACCGCCTTCAGCTCGGCCAGCACGTCGCGCAGCAGCCCCGCATAGGCTGGCACCTGCTCGATCCGCTTGAGCGCGACCCATGAACCGGACTCGGCGATCCGGCGGATCGTTTCGACCACCCCCAGTTCGGGCGCGGGAACGTCTTCGGGCGCGATCCCGATCGGCAGAAAACCAGAGTTGTATTCGATGCTGCCGGCCGGCAGTGCCTGCGCCAGCTGAGCCAGGGCATCGAGGGAAAGCAGCGGATGGCCGACCAGACCGTGAGTGAGTTTGGCCGGGGAATTGGGATAGATTCCGGCGAAGGCGCCCAACGCCTCAGGCGGGAAAGCCATCTTGTTCAACATGCTAGGCCCCTGTTCGATCCGTCTACGATCGATCGCTTCCCTAGCACGGCCCGGTTAAGAACGGGTGAGCGCAGTTTGGTCGAAGCCGGTCTGCCGTTGGTGGAGCGACGCTGGTGCCGACGGCGCTGCCCGCCCATCGAGCGCGTCGAGGGCCAGAGGGCGAGGGGTTCGCCAGGTCTGTGAGGTGTCAAGAGCTCTTGACAACGCCGCGTGCGATGTGTCAAGAACTCTTGACAGTATGGAGAATCGGCATGCGTTCACACTACCTGCGTTTCGGAATTAGCCTCGCTGCTCTGGCGTTGTCCGTCGGCCCCGCTCTTGCCCAGGATGCCGTGGTCCAGCGGCCCACGACCTGGGCGCAGGAAAGCTCGGACATCAAGCCTGATCCGGCGGTGCGATATGGCAAGCTGCCCAACGGCCTGCGCTATGCCATCCTCAACAACAAAACCCCGGCCGATGGGGTGGCGATGCGGATGTGGAACGGATCGGGATCGATCCAGGAGCGTGACGACGAACTGGGCCTGACCCATTTTCTGGAACACATGGCCTTTCGCGGTACCAAGGCGGTGCCCGACGGCGAAGTCGTGCGGATGCTGCAACGTCACGGTCTGGCCTTTGGTCCCGATACCAACGCTTTCACCTCGTGGGACCGGATGCAGTTCGAATTCAATTTTCCCAAGGCCGATCCGGCCTCGCTGGAAGACGGCCTGAGGATCCTGCGCGAAGCGGCGGGCAATCTGACGCTCGACCCCAAGCTGGTCGAAGCGGAGAAGGGCGTGGTCCTGTCCGAGGAGCGTGTCCGCGATACTGGACAGATGCGCGGGCTCTACGCCACGATCAGCCACATCACGCAGGGGACCCGGGCCGCAAAACGCCTGCCGATCGGCACGGTCGATGCGCTCAAGGCGACAACCGCTGACAAGCTGCGGCGGATCTACAACGCCAATTTCCGCCCCGAGAACACGGCGCTGGTGATCGTCGGCAACGTCGACGTCGATGCGATCGAACGCGACATCACGACGCGCTTCGGCGATTGGAAGGCGGCAGGAGCCCCGGCCGATACGATCACCTATGGCGTGCCCAAGCCCGAGCGCAAGGCCGCCGAACTGATCGCGCCCGGCGCATCGGGTGCGCTGACCGTCAGCTGGGTCCGCCCCGTCGATCGCAGCGCCCCGACCCAGGCAAGCGAGCGCGCCAAGGTATTGCGGTGGTTGGCGATGGCGGCGTTGAACAACCGGCTGGCGGACCGTGCGGCCAAGGCCGGCAGTCCGTTTGTCTCCGGATCGGCCGAGGTCGTCGACAATCTGTTCAACAGCGCTGCCTTGACCGCGCTTGAGATCAATTCGCCACCTGAAAAATGGGGCGAGGCGCTCGACGCGGTGTTGGAGGAGCAGCGGCTGCTGGAGCGTGACGGCCTGTCCGCCGCAGACCTCAGCCGCGCCGTCGGCGTGGTGCGGACCCAGCTTGAAAATGCCGCCGCCGGCGCTGCCACCCGCGAAAATACGCTGCTGGCCGGACAGCTCGCCGATACGATCAACCAGAATTCAGTGTTCACCAGCCCGCAACAGGACATTGAACTGGCTGGGCCGGTTCTGGCCGCAGCGACCGTGCAATCGGTCAGCGATGCCTACCGCGCCGCGTTCAAGGGCGAAGGGCCGATCCTGTTCCGCACCGCCAAGGACGGAGCCGTCGGCGAAACCGTGCTGGCCGAGCGGATGAGCACGGCGCTGGCCCGCGCGCTGCCCGAACGCAAGGTCGAACAGGCGTTCGTGTGGCCCTATACCGATTTCGGCAAGCCCGGCCGGGTGATCGCGCGAACGGTCGATACCCAGCTTGGCACCACGACCGTACGGTTCGAAAACGGGACGCGGCTGATCGTCAAGCCGACTCCGTATGAAAAGGACAAGGTCCAGGTCATGGTTGCGCTCGGCGGCGGCGCTGCGGCCGTTCCGGGACCGTTGACCCATTCGCTGTGGGCTGCCAACCAGGCAATCTTCGGTGGAACCGGCAAGGCCTCGCTCACCCAGATCACGCAGTGGGCGCAGTCGAGCGGGAAGATGGTCAGCGTGAACATCTCGCCGTCCAAGACGGTCACGTTCCTGAGCGGAACGACCCGTCCGGCCGATCTTGGCGCGCAGCTGCAACTGCTGACCGCCTATGCACGCGATGCGGCCTTCGGGCCGGAAATCGGCCAGCGGATCACCGCAACCGGACCGATGATTTCCAACCAGATTGCCGGCAACGTGGTCTATTCGTTCGTCCGCGAACGCAGCAAGGTGCTGGTCGGGGGCGATGCGCGCTATGCCGACATTCCCGCCGACGCCGACATTGCCCGGACCAAGGGCGAGGACGTGGGCGCGCTGCTGAAACCGCAGCTGGCCGGCGCGGCGGACGTCGCCATTGTCGGCGACGTATCGGTAGACGATGCCATCGCCATGACCCGCACCACATTTGGCGCCGGTGCCAAGCGCAAGCCGCAAAAGCTGGTCCGGGCATTGGTCACCATGCCGCGCGGCGGCGGCGCTCCCATCACGGGAACCCACGGCGGACGGGCCGATCAGGCGGTGACAGGGATTTACTGGCCGCTTCCGGACTATTTTTCGGATCCCAAGGGAGCGGCCACGGCACAGGTCGTATCCAACATCCTCAGCCAGCGGCTGGTCGATACGGTGCGTGAAAAACTGGGCCTTACCTACAGCCCCACGACCGAGGTCGAAGCGGGCAAGCAGCTGACCGGGTACGGCTATCTCGGCACCTGGATCGAAACCCCGCAGAGCAATTTCGCGACCTTCCGTGATCTGGTGAATGCGGAACTCGGCAATCTCGCCAGCAAGCCGGTCACGGCCGACGAGCTGCAACGGGCCAAGCAGCCGTTGATCGAATCGCGCAAGAAGCTTGGGGAGAACAACGACTACTGGATCGGCAGCCTGCCGATGATGCTGCGCGACCCGCGCCGCCGGCAGGATATCCTCGACCGTGTGACCTCGATCGAGGCGGTCAGTGCCAACGACGTCCAGGCGCTGGTGACCGCGCGAATCGCCGGCAAGGCGCCAATCGCGATCGAGCTGACGGCCAAGAAGTAGCCCCCGGGTCGCCCCGCCCGATCGGGAATCGGGCGGAGCGTCTCGGTTTGCCGGTCAGGCGGCCCTCATTCCGGGATCTGCCAGCGCACCGAGCTGGAATAGCTGCCCGCAATCCGCGCCCCGGTGCTGTCGATCGCGGGATCGAATTTCGCCCGCGCGCCCAGTTTGGCGCAGGCGGTCGCGTCCAGCGCCGGCCAGCCGCTCGACCCGGTCACGGTGCAATCGGTGACCCGTCCGTCCAGACCGACGCTAAGGCGAAAGCGGGTAACGCCGGTGTGCTCAAGCCGCAGCTCCGCAGCGGGATAGTCGTTCGGAGTGACCCACAGCCCCGGCTTGCCGCGCGGCTTGGCCCCGCGCACCGGAAGCGCCGGGGAGGGCGCCGGATCGGGGATCGGCAGGCGCAGGTCCCCGATTCCCGTGCCCGAACCGCCCAGCGCCTCCTCGCCGCCGCCCAGCGGCACCACCGGGGTGAATTCGGCTTCGTGCGGTGGCAGCACCTGGCGGGTTTCGTGAACGGGCCGGGTCAGCGGCTTGGGATCGACTGCGGGCGCGGTTTCTACCGGCGTGGGCGTGGGCAGCGGATAGTTGGTTACGATCGGCGGCTTGGGGCTCGTGCGCGGCTGAAACGTGGTGGTCAGTCCGGCGATCAGGGCCGCGCCCAGGGCGATCTGGATCACGGCGACCGAGCCGGCGGCTCCGATCCGGGGCTTGGCATTCACAGTGTCGACATAGGCCATGGCATCCTCCTTCGGTGGATCGCCGCCCTGGCTCTGGGTGCTCCGAGTCGCCTTCAAGGACAAGCGATTCATGTAACAGTATAACATAGCATTTGCGCTTGAAAAGACGAATTCCGTAACGTCAACCAGTCCTGAATCGCAATCGGTCCCGCCCCGCGCTAGGCTGGCGGGAAAGGAGAGGCCCATGCCGACGCTTTACGACTTTTCCCGCGCGCCCAGCCCGCGCCGGGCGCGGATCTTGCTGGCGGAGAAGGGGATCGCCCACGATACCGTCATCGTCGATCTGGCGGTGGGTGAGCAGCTGTCGGATGGCTATCGCAGCATCAATCCGGCCTGCACGTTGCCCGCGCTCAAGCTGGACGATGGCAGCGTGCTGCCCGACAATCCGGCGATTGCCGCCTGGGCCGAAGCAAGCCAGCCCGAGCCGGCACTGCTGGGCCGGACCCCGCTGGAAAAGGCCGATGTGGCGAGCTGGAACGCCAAGATCGAACACGAATGCTTCATGGCGATTGCCGAAGCGATGCGGAACACCGCCCCGGCCATGAAGGACCGGGCGCTGCCAGGGCCCAGCAACTATGCCCAAATTCCTGAACTGGCGACACGCGGAATGGCCCGGCTGAACGATTTCATCGCCCGTTTCGAACGCCACATGACCGGGCGCGACTGGGTGGCGACCGGGCATTTCACCCAGGCCGACATCACCGCCGCGGTCGCGCTCGATTTCGCACGGGTGCTGCGGATCGACGCCTACGCCGACCATCCCGCCGTGGCCGCCTGGCGGGCGCGGCTGGCCGAGCGGCCGGCGTTCAGTCTGTAAGGCCCGGCAGGTCAAGGCCCCTGTCGCGGGCGCAGTCCAGCGCGATGCCATAGCCGGCATCGGCGTGGCGCATCACGCCCGTTGCCGGATCGTTCCACAGCACCCGCTCCAGCCGCCGCGCGGCTTCGGGCGTGCCGTCGGCGACAATCACCATCCCGGCGTGCTGGGAAAAACCCATGCCCACCCCGCCGCCGTGGTGCAGCGAAACCCAGGTTGCCCCGCTGGCGGTGTTGAGCAGCGCGTTGAGCAGCGGCCAGTCGGATACGGCGTCGCTGCCGTCTAGCATCGCCTCGGTCTCGCGGTTGGGACTGGCGACCGATCCGCTGTCGAGGTGGTCGCGCCCGATCACAACCGGGGCCTTGAGCTCACCCGAGGCGACCATTTCGTTGAAGGCCAGGCCGAGGCGGTGGCGATCCCCCAGGCCGACCCAGCAGATCCGCGCCGGCAGGCCCTGAAACTGGATCTTTGCGCGGGCCATGTCGAGCCAGTTGTGGAGGTGGGCGTCGCCCGGCAGCAGCTCCTTCACCTTGGCGTCGGTCTTGTAGATGTCTTCGGGATCGCCCGACAGCGCTACCCAGCGGAACGGGCCGATGCCGCGGCAGAACAGCGGGCGGATATAGGCCGGGACAAAGCCGGGGAAGGCAAAGGCATTGGTCACGCCTTCGTCGAGCGCGACCTGGCGGATGTTGTTGCCATAATCGGTGGTCGGCACCCCGGCGGCCTGGAAATCGAGCATTGCGCGGACATGGACTGCCATGCTGGCCTTGGCTGCCTTGGCTACCGTTTCCGGCTCGCTTTCGCGGCGCGCCACCCATTGATCGACGCTCCAGCCGATGGGGAGATAGCCGTTGACCGGGTCGTGGGCGCTGGTCTGGTCGGTCAGCAGATCGGGACGCACGCCGCGCTTGAACAGTTCGGGCAGGATCTCCGCCGCATTGCCGAGCAGGCCGACCGAAATCGGCGTTTTCGCGGCGCAGCTTGCCGCGATCAGCGACAGCGCCTCGTCGATCGAGGTCGCGACCTTGTCGAGGTATCCGGTGCGCAGCCGCATCTCGATCCGGCTCGGCTGGCATTCGATCGCGAGACACGATGCGCCCGCCATCACCGCCGCGAGCGGCTGGGCCCCGCCCATGCCGCCAAGGCCCGCAGTCAGCAGCCATTTGCCCGCCAGGTCGCCGCCGTAGTGTTGGCGGCCCATCTCGACGAAGGTCTCGTAGGTGCCCTGAACGATCCCCTGGGTGCCGATGTAGATCCACGATCCCGCAGTCATCTGGCCGTACATGGCGAGGCCCTTGCGATCGAGTTCGTTGAAGTGTTCCCATGTCGCCCAATGCGGGACCAGGTTGGAATTTGCGATCAGCACCCGCGGGGCATCGGCATGGGTGCGGAACACGCCCACCGGCTTGCCCGACTGGACCAGCAGCGTTTCGTCATCCTCCAGGCGGCGCAGCGTCGCGACGATCCGGTCAAAGCTTTCCCAATCGCGCGCGGCCCGGCCGATCCCGCCGTATACTACCAGTTCCTCGGGCCGTTCGGCCACGTCGGGATGCAGGTTGTTCATCAGCATCCGCAGCGGCGCTTCGGTCAGCCACGACTTGGCAGTGCGCGCGGTGCCGGTGGCGGCGCGGATCACGCGGCTGTTGTCGAGACGGGTCATGCGGGTCCTTTCGCGAAGGTCAGACAGGCGGTCAGCACCGCGTGCAGGATGGGGGCGACGGGCGGCGCTGGCAGCAGCGGGGCCGGCCAGTTTTCGGGCGAGATGGCGTCCGGCTCATCCATGTAGCCGCGCATCGCCAGTTCCATCTGGATCGCGTGGATGCCCTTGTCGGGCTGACCATAGTGGCGGGTGGTCCAGCCGCCCTTGAAGCGACCGTTGGCGATCCAGCCGTGGCCGGATCTGTCGCAAGCCTGGGCCATCATTGCCTCCAACGAAGGCGCGCAGGTCGTTCCGCTGTTGGTGCCGATGTTGAACTGGGGCAATTCCCCCTCGAACAGGCGGGGCACGCGGCTGCGGATCGAATGGGCGTCATACAGCACCACACGCCCGTGCACCGCGCGCAGCCGCTCCAGCTCGGCGGCCAGCGCGGCGTGATAGGGATCGAAGAAATTGCGCCGCCGCCAGGCGATCTCGTCCTCTTCCGGATCGAAGCCGCGGTACAGCGGATCGCCGTCGAAAGTGGTGGTCGGGCACAGTTCGGTGGTTGCCATGCCCGGGTAGAGCGAGACGCCCGAGGGATCGCGGTTGACGTCGATCACGCTGCGGCTGACACGGGTTTCGATCGTGGTCGCGCCGAGATCGCGGGCGAAGGCATAGAGCTCGGCGATCCACCAGTCGGCATCGCGCCGCGCCCGCCACGGCGAGACGAAGCGGTCCTCGATCCCGCCCAGCTCGGTGCCGCCGTGGGGGAAGGCGACCACCAACGGGGCGTCGCCGCGGTGGATGGCAAGCCAGTCGCTCATCCCAGACCCGGCAGGTCGGGCCGCGCTGCGCCGAGCAGTGCCCCGCTGCGCACCAGCGCGCAGGCGGCCTCGATATCGGGAGCGAAGTGGCGGTCTTCGTCGAGCGCGGGGACGGCGCCGCGAAGCAGGGCGTGTGCGGCCTCGAGCGCGGCGCTTGAGCGCAGCGGGCGGAGGAACTCTATCCCCTGCGCCGCCGCCAGCCATTCCAGCGCGACCACGGCCTCGGCATTGGCGGCCATGTCCGCCAGCCGCCGCGCGCCGTGGGCCGCCATCGAGACGTGGTCTTCCTGGTTGGCACTGGTCGGGATCGAATCGACGCTCGCCGGATAGGCGCGGCTCTTGTTCTCGCTAACCAGAGCGGCGGCGGTGACCTGCGGGATCATGAAGCCCGAATTGAGCCCTGGGCGCGGGGTCAGGAAGGCGGGCAGGCCCGACAGCGCCGGATCGACCAGCATCGCCAGCCGGCGTTCGGACAGGCTGCCAATCTCGCACAGCGCCAGCGCGATCATATCGGCGGCGAAGGCCACCGGTTCCGCGTGGAAATTGCCGCCCGACAGCGCCTCACCGGTGTCGGGGAAGATCAGCGGATTGTCGGTAACACCGTTCGCTTCGGTTTCCAGCGTGGCAGCGGCCTGGCGCAGCAGATCGAGGCAGGCACCCATCACCTGCGGCTGGCAGCGCAGGCAATAGGGGTCCTGCACGCGCACGTCGTCCTGAAGGTGGCTGGCGCGAATCGCGGATCCGGCCATCAGGGCGCGCAGCGCGGCGGCGGTTTCGATCTGGCCGTTGTGACGACGCAGGACGTGGATGCGCGGATCGAAGGGGGTGTCGCTGCCCTTGGCGGCCTCTGTCGAGAGCGCGCCGGTGATCAGCGCCGACTGTAAAACCCGTTCCGCCGCGAACAGTCCGGCAAGGGCATTGGCGGTGGAGAACTGGGTGCCGTTGAGCAGGGCCAGGCCCTCCTTGGGGCCCAGCTCCAGCGGGGCGAGGCCGGTGCGGGCGAAAGCTTCGCGCACGTCCATCCGCTCACCCTTCAGCCAGACATCGCCGACCCCAATCATCGGCGCGGTCATGTGGGCCAGCGGCGCCAGATCGCCGCTGGCACCGACCGAGCCCTGGCACGGCACCACCGGGATCAGATCGTGGTCGAGCATCGCCTGGAGCAGGGCAACGGTTTCCGGCTTCACCCCCGACGCGCCCTGGGCGAGGCTGGCCAGCTTGAGCGCCATCATCAGCCGGACCACCGGGGCGGGCGAAGGATCGCCGGTTCCGGCGGCGTGGCTCAGCACGATGTTGCGCTGGAGCGTGGCGAGATCGCCCGCCTCGATCCGGACCGAGGCGAGTTTGCCGAACCCGGTGTTGATCCCGTAAACCGCCGCGCCCTTGGCGAGGATCGCCTCGACCGCCCGGGCGCTGGCCGCCACCGGCGCTGCGGATGCCGGATCGAGCCGCATAGCCGCGCCGCGCCAGATCGCGCGCCAGTCGGCCAGCGGCACCGCACCGGGGGTCAGCGTCAGGGGTGTCATTGTCCACTCCACACTCGGGCATGGAGCGCGTTGGCTCCGATGCGGCAAACCAGTTCGGCGGGCTGGCCGATATCCCAGATCGCCAGATCGCAGCGCTTGCCGACCTCCAGCGTTCCAACCTCGGCTTCGAGCCCCAGCGCCCGCGCCGCGTTGCGGCTGACGCCCAGCAGGCATTCCTCCACCGTCAGGCGGAACAGCGTCGCGCCCATGTTCATCGCCAGCAGCAGCGAGGTGAGCGGCGCGGAGCCGGGGTTGCAGTCGGTGGCCAGCGCGATCGGCACCCCGGCGGCGCGCAGCGCGCCAACCGGGGGAGGGGTGGTCTCACGCGTGAAATAGAAAGCGCCGGGCAGCAGCGTCGCCACGGTGCCGGCCGCGGCCATTGCCGCCACGCCCGTTTCATCGAGGTGTTCGAGATGATCGGCCGACAGCGCCCCGAAGCGCGCCGCCAGCGCGGCGCCGCCGAGGTTGGAGAGCTGCTCGGCGTGGAGCTTGACCGGCAGGCCGTGCTGGCGCGCGGCGGCAAAGACCCGTTCGATCTGGGCGGGGGTGAAGCCGATCCCCTCGCAGAACCCGTCGACCGCATCGGCCAGCCCTTCTGCGGCCACGTGCGGGATCAGGTCATTGCACAGGAAAGCGATATAACCATCGGGGTTACCTGCAAATTCCGGCGGAAGCGCATGCGCGCCCAGAAAGGTTGTGCGCACGGTAACGCCGCGTTCGCGCGCCAGCCGCCGCGCCGCGCGTAGCATCCGGATTTCGGTTGGCGCATCGAGGCCATAACCCGACTTGATCTCGACCGTGGTCACCCCCTCGCCCAGCAGCGCATCAAGCCGGGGCAGCGCTTCGGCGACCAGCTGATCCTCGCTGGCGGCACGGGTGGCGCGCATGGTCGAGACGATCCCGCCCCCTGCGCGCGCGATCTCTTCATAGCTCGCCCCTGCCAGCCGCTGCTCAAATTCGCGGGCGCGGTTTCCGGCGTGGACCAGGTGGGTGTGGCAATCGATCAGTCCCGGGGTGATCCAGCGCCCCGCGCAATCGGTGACAGTCACGGCGGTGAGGGCGGGCGCGGAAGCGGCAGGTCCGGCATAGACGATCCGGCCGTCGCTGCAGGCAACCAGACCGGCTTCGACGATCCCGAGGCCTGGTCCGGCCATTGTCGCCAGCCGGGCGTTGGTCCAGATCCGGTCAACCTGCATGGCGCGCCGCGACTCCTCTCGCGGCAAACTATTGCACGCAGATTTTATAATGTATAGACATTATACGCACGAGAGGAGCCCGCCATGTCCAACGCCCTTGCGATCCATGCCAAAGCGGCCATGCTGAGTGAGGATTGGGCCGATGATGTGCGGATCACAGTGGCGGATGGCCGGATTGCCTCGGTCACCGTCGGCACAGCTGCGCAGCCGGATGACCAGCGGGTCGGCCTACTGATTCCCGGCCTGCCCAATCTCCACAGCCATGCCTTTCAGCGCGCCATGGCGGGCCTGGGCGAAGTGCGCGGCGCGGGGGACGACAGCTTCTGGTCATGGCGCGAGGCGATGTACCGCGTCGCCGGGCAGGTCGATCCCGATGCAATGCAGGCCATCGCCGCGCTGGCCTATGTCGAAATGCTCGAAGGCGGCTTCACCCGGGTGGGAGAGTTTCACTACCTCCACCACGATCCTGCCGGGACGCCTTACGCCGATCCCGCCGCAATGGCCTCCGCGCTGGTCGCTGCCGCGCAGGACAGCGGCATCGCCCTGACGCTGCTGCCGGTGTTCTATGCCCACGCCGGGTTCGGCGGGCAGGAACCGCAAGCGGGGCAGCGGCGGTTCGTGACCTCGCTCGATGGCTATGCACGGCTTCATGCCGCCTCGGCGGCCGCGCTGCGGGATCTGCCCGATGCAGTGCTGGGGTTGGCGCCGCACAGCCTGCGCGCGGTTACCCCGGACCAATTGGCCGCGTTGACCGCGCTGGCGGGCGGTGCACCGATCCACATCCACATCGCCGAGCAGCGCCGCGAGGTGGAGGATTGCCTTGCCTGGTCCGGCCAGCGCCCGGTCGAATGGCTGCTCGATAACGCGCCGGTCGGGCCGAACTGGTGCCTGGTCCACGCCACCCACATGACCGGCGCGGAACCGTCCACGCTGGCGCGCAGCGGTGCGGTGGCGGGGCTTTGCCCGGTGACTGAGGCCAATCTGGGGGATGGCCTGTTTCCCGCCAGCGACTTCATCAACGCGGATGGGTGCTGGGGGATCGGAAGCGATTCCAACGTATTGATCGATGCATTTGAGGAACTGCGTTGGCTGGAATACGGCCAGCGGCTGAGCATGCAGCGGCGCAATGTCTTTGCCGCCAGGCCCGGCGATTCGACCGGCGCGGTGCTGTTTGACGCTGCCGGACGCGGCGGGGCGCAGGCCTTGGGGGCGGCGTTCGGCATTGCCGCGGGTCACAGCGCCGATCTTGTCAGTCTTGATCCCGACCATCCGGCCCTTGCCGCCTGCCCGTCCGGAAGCCGGCTCGACGCGCTGATCTTCGCCGCCGGGCGCGCGGCGATTGACTGCGTCTGGCGGCACGGCGCCAAGGTGGTCAGCGGCGGGCGGCACGTGGCGCGGGCGGCGATCGCGGCACGCTATGCCAGCGCGATCGAACGGCTGCGGGCATGACTCTGCCTCTGGGTGAGGCGATCCGCCGGGCCTTCGAGCAGCGGATCCTGTCGGGCGCGCTGAAGCCCGGCGTCCGGCTGCCGACCGAGCAGGAGATCATGGCCGAATTCGGCTGTTCGCGGATGACGGTCAGCAAGGCCCTGACCGCGCTGGCCGGGGCGGGGCTGATCGAGCGGCGCAAGCGCGCAGGCACCTTCGTCGCCCGGCCCCGGGTCCATTCGATGGTGCTCGAAGTGCCGGACCTTGCCGCGCTGGTCGCCGCGCGCGGCCAGACCTACCGGTTCCGGCTTGACCGGCGCGAACGGGCGGTCGCCAGCGAGGGGCACCTGGCCGGGCAGCCGGTGCTGCACCTTACCGGGGTGCATTTTGCCGACGGCACGGCGATGGCCTTTGAGGATCGCACGGTCAGCCTGGCCGCCGTACCCGAAATCGCCGCTGCGGATCTTGCCGCCGAAGCTCCCGGTACCTGGCTGCTCCACCACGTTCCCTGGACCGAGGCCGACAACCGGATTACCGCCGTCGCCACCTCCAGCGCCGAAGCCAGGCTGTTGGACGTGGCAGAAGGTGCACCGTGCCTGTGCGTCGAGCGGCGGACCTGGCGCGGCGACGCGCCGGTGACCTCGGTCCGGCAGCTGTTCGTGGCGGGCAGCTATGAACTGCTCGCGCACTTCGGTCCGGGCGGGGCCGCTTAGGCGATTGCCAAATTTAATTGATCGGTTAAACGACTCAGCGACGCGAAGCCGCCCGGAGACGATTCATGGCCATCAAGACCCGCATCACCGACCTGCTCGGCATCGAGCATCCGATCGTTCAAGGTGGAATGCAGTGGGTCGGCGTGGCGGAAATGGCCAGCGCCGTGTCCAACGCCGGAGGGCTGGGGATCCTGACCGGCCTGACCCAACCGAATGCCGCCGCGCTCAGCGCCGAAATCGAACGCTGCCGGGGGATGACAAGCAAACCCTTCGGCGTGAACATGACCGTGTTCCCCACGATCAACCCGCCCGATTACAAGGCCTATGCTCAGGCGATCATCGATTCCGGCGTCAAGATTGTCGAAACCGCCGGCACTCCCGCGGTGCGCGAACTGTGGGAGATGATGAAGCCCCACGGGATCAAGATCCTGCACAAATGCACCGCCGTGCGCCACGCGCTGTCTGCGGAGCGAGCCGGTGTCGACGTGATCAGCATCGACGGGTTCGAATGCGCCGGACACCCGGGCGAGGACGATATTCCCGGCCTGATCCTGATTCCCGCCGCTGCCGACAAGGTGAAGATCCCGATGCTGGCCAGCGGCGGGTTCGGCGATGGGCGCGGGCTTGCCGCCGCGCTGGCGCTTGGCGCGGACGGGATCAACATGGGCACCCGCTTTACCGCCACGGTCGAGGCACCGATCCATCAGGCCTTCAAGGACGCGATGGTCGCGGGCGACGAGCGTTCGACCGACCTGATCTTCCGCAGCTTCCGCAACACCGCGCGGGTCGCGAAGAACGAGATCAGTGCCGCAGTCGTCGCCGCCGAAGCCGAGGGCAAGGATTTCGCCGCAGTCGCCGATCTCGTCAAAGGCGTGCGCGGGCGCGAGGGGCTGCAAACCGGCGATACCGACCACGGCATCTGGTCGGCGGGCATGATCCAGGGACTGATCCACGACATTCCCACCTGCCAGGTCCTGATCACCCGCATCGTCGCCGATGCCGAAGCGATCATCCGCCAGCGCCTTGCCGGCATGCTGGCCTGAAGCCGTTCAAAGGAGAAACCCAATGGCCGAAGCCTATATCATCGACGCCTGCCGCACCCCGCGCGGCATCGGCAAGCCCGGCAAGGGCGCGCTTTCCCATCTTCACCCGCAGCACCTTGCCGCGACCGTGCTTAAGGCGATCAAGGACCGCAACAACCTCGACACCAGCACCGTCGACGACGTGATCTGGTCCACCTCTACCCAAAAGGGCAAGCAGGGCGGCGATCTGGGCCGGATGGCCGCGCTCGCCGCAGGCTATGACACTAGCGCGAGCGGGATGACGCTGGACCGGTTTTGCGGTGGCGGAATCACCTCTGTCAACCTGGCGACGGCGGCGATCATGTCGGGCATGGAAGACTGCGTGATCGCGGGCGGCACCGAGATGATGAGCTACACCGCGCAGATCGGCGCCGAAGAGGCCAATGCCGGGATCAAGCCGATGGGCATGGGTTCGGGCAACCGCGAGCTCGATGCGCTGCACCCGCAGAGCCACCAGGGCGTGTGCGGCGATGCCATTGCGGCGATGGAAGGCATCAGCCGCGAAGCGCTCGACGCGCTGGCGCTGGTCAGCCAGGAACGTGCCGCCCGGGCGATTCTGGAAGGCCGTTTCGACAAGTCGCTGATCACCGTCTACAACGAAGACGGCACCGTCGCGCTGGACCGCGAAGAATTTCCGCGTCCCGAAACCACGGCCGAAGGGCTCGCCAGCCTCAAGGCCAGCTTTGACGCGATCGCCGATTTCGATCTGGGTGGTACGACCTTCCGCAAGCAGATCCAGCGCCGCTATCCCGATCTCGACTGGAAGGGCGTGCACCACGCCGGCAACAGCTCGGGTGTGGTCGACGGCGCCGGTGCGGTGCTGATCACCAGCAAGGCCTATGCCGACAAGCACGGCCTCAAGCCGCGCGGGCGCGTGGTGGCCTATGTCAACTGCGGCGATGATCCCACACTGATGCTCAACGCCCCGGTACCGGCGGCGAAGAAGGTGCTGGAAAAGGCCGGCCTCAAGGTTGAGGATATCGACGTTTTCGAAATCAACGAGGCATTCGCCGTGGTCGCCGAAAAGTTCATCCGCGACCTTGATCTCGACCGGACCAGGGTCAACATCAACGGCGGCGCGATGGCGCTGGGCCATCCGATCGGCGCGACCGGATCGATGCTGATCGGCACCGCGCTCGACGAGCTGGAGCGCAGCGGGGGCCGCTACGGTCTGGTCACCATGTGCGCAGCGGGCGGTATGGCACCGGCGATCATCATCGAGCGCCTGGGCTAGGGCCAGAGCCCCGCAAATTTGCCCTTTGCGCCCCGGCCGTAGCTGATACGGTCGGGGCGTTCCGATTCTGGGAGGGATCCGGCCGATGACCGCGCTGCTCGACCATATCGCCACCATTGTCGGGCCGGGTGGTCTGCTGACCGGCGAAGATGTTTCGCTGCGCGCGGCCGACTGGCTGGGGCTGTCGACCTGCAAGGCCAAGGCGGTGGTGCGCCCGGCCTCGACCGACCAACTGTCGCGGGTGATGCAGGCCTGCCATGCTGCCGGACAAAGCGTGGTTCCTGCTGGCGGGCTGACCGGACTGGTCCACGGCAGCGACGCGGCGGCGGACGACATCCAGATTTCCTTTGAACGCATGCGCGCCGTTGTCGCAGTCGATCCCGTTGGCCGAACCGTGACGGTCGAGGCCGGCTGCCCTATCCAGGCGGTACACGAGGCGGTCGCTGGGCACGGTCTGGTCTTCGCGGTCGATTGGGGTGCGCGCGGCAGTGCCACGGTGGGCGGCGGCATCTCCACCAACGCCGGGGGCAACCGCGTTGTGCGCTATGGCATGATGCGGGACAACGTGCTGGGCGTGGAGGCGGTGCTGGCCGACGGCACGGTGATTTCCAGCCTCAACACTCTGCTCAAGAACAACGCCGCCTACGATCTCAAGCAGCTGTTCATCGGCAGCGAGGGGACGCTGGGACTGGTGACCCGGGCTGTGCTGAAACTGCATCCGGCAACCAGCAGCGAGGCGACCGGTATCGTTGCGCTGGACAGCTATGATGCAGTGCTGGGCTTTTTCGCCCACCTCGGGCGGCGTCTGGGCAGCACGCTGACGTCGTTCGAGGTGATGTGGCGCGATCACTATGAGCTGATTGCGGTGACCTCGGGCCGCCATTTGCCGCCGCTGCCCGGCGGCCATGCGTTCTACGCCATCGTCGAGGCCTGCGGAATCGATCCCGAGCGCGACGGCGATCACTTTGCGGCCGTGCTGGGCGAGGCGCTGGAGCAGGGCCTTGCCGTCGATGCGGTGATCGCCGCGTCGAAGGCGCAGGCGCAGGGCATCTGGAAAGTGCGCGAGGATATCGAAGGCCTGTTCATGGCCACGGCCCCGGCGGTGACCTTCGACGTCAGCCTGCCGATTGCGGCGATGAACGGTTACGTGAACGCGCTGCGCACCGCCGTGGCCGACCGCTGGGGCGGCGAGAGCAAGGTCATCGTCTTCGGCCATCTTGGCGACAGCAATCTCCACATCCTGATCGGCCCGCGTCCGTGGACCGACGATGCGCGCCACGCGGTGGAGGAGCTGGTCTATACCCCGCTGAAGCCGCTGGCCGGATCAATCAGCGCCGAACACGGCATCGGTCTGGAGAAGCGGGCCTGGCTGCACATATCCCGCTCGCCAGAGGAGATCGCGCTGATGCGCACGCTCAAGGCGGCGCTCGATCCCAAGGGCATTCTGAATCCGGGGAAGGTGCTGGGGTGACAGCGCGCGCGGGAATTTTTTCCGCAAGGGTGTGACGAATGGTGGCGCCATGCGAACCACCGGGGAATGAGACATCGTGCTGAACAATCGGGATCGATCCCCCGGGACAAAACCGAGCCGGAATGGTTCGCGTCGGCGCTGTCCCGTCACGGCGGGATCATCCGCAAGGTTGCCTGGACCTATTGCCGCAGCGCCGAAGACCGCGCCGACCTGACCCAGGAGATCCTGGCCCAGGTTATTGCCGCGTCGGACCGCTACGACCGGGACCGCCCCTTTGCCACATGGCTGTACCGCATCGCGCTTAACGTCGCGATCGGCCAGGTCCGCGCGGTCTATCGGCAGGCACGGGTCATGGTTCCGCTGGAGGACAGTCACAGCGGGATCGCGGCCGAGCCAGTCGATCACGAACGGCGCGAGGCCAGGGCTGCGCTCGATGCGGCCATGCTGGAACTCGATCCGTACAACCGCGCCCTGTTGCTGCTCTATCTCGACGAGCGAAGCCAGCGTGAAATCGCTGACATCATGGGCCTGAGCCCTTCGAACGTCGGAACCAAAATCGCCCGCCTGAAACGCCACCTGCGCGGGTCGCTGGGCCTTGTCGAACCCGAAGGAGACGACGCGTGAACACCGATCTGCTGCGCCAGATACTGGCTGAAATCGAGGCCGAGGGCGACGACATGCCGGGCCTGCGCGCGCTGACCCAACGCAGCCGTGCACACCGCCAGGCGAGCGATGCCACCGAGGCGCTGGCAGATTCCCGAATCTGGCAGATCCTGATCGGCATTCCAGTGCTGCTGACCGGCGCATCGGTGTGGGCAGATCAGCTGCCACATACCGGGCTGCTGTTTGCGAGCGGCGTGGCCTTTCACATCTATGGCGCGCTGCTGATCGCCTTCGGAGTTGGCATCCGCCTGCTGGCGCGTCGCATCGATCCGGCTGCTCCGGTGATCGAGACGCAGGAACGCATGGCGCAAATCCGCCGGATTGCCGGAATCGAAGGCTGGGTTGTGGGGATGAGCTGGTGGGTGCTGTGGATTCCCGCGATCGTTGTCCTGATCTACACGCTCAGCGGCTTCGACCTGTTCCGGCTGGCCAGCGATGGATCATGGTTGATCGCCAACCTGGCCGGCGGTGTGATCGGAACGACCGGTTTGTGGCTGATCCGCCGCTGGGCGCGCGCTTCGGGCAGGGGCCAACTTGCCGAGGGGATCGATGATTTGCTGACTGGACAGCGGGTGCGCGATGCCGCGCGCGCGCTGGACGCTGTCCGCCGCTTCGCCGCCAACTGACCCAAACGTCCCGCCTGCCAGATCCGTGTCTGCGGCCCGTCGGCGGCAGCGAGGGAAAACGGCTGCCTTGTAACAGGAGACCCGATGCCATGACCGAACCATCCGCGCACGCCGGTGCCGACCGCCTGCATGCTCTCGATGCGCTACGCGGCGGGGCGCTGCTGCTGGGTCTGGTGGTCCACGCCAGCATGGCGTTCATGGCCGGGACGCAAGGGCTTTGGATCGTTCACGATCCGGAATCGTCCGTGCTGCTGGGGCTGGGCTTCTATGTCCCGCACATGTTCCGGATGCTGGTGTTCTTCGTCATTGCCGGTCTGTTTGCGCACCTGATGCTGGAACGGCGCGGCCCGCGCGCCTTCATTCGCGACCGTCTGCGCCGCATCGGGCTGGTGCTCGTCGGGTTCTGGCCGGTGACGCTGGCCGGGATCATCGGGGTTGCCATCGCCGCCCAGCAGGCGGGTATTCCCGTCCCTCCGGCACCGGAGGACGGCGGGCTTCCCTTGCTCCACCTGTGGTTCCTCTATGTCCTGATGCTGCTTTACGCTGCAACGCTGGCCTTGTGCGCAGTTGCGGCACCATTCCGCCAACGCGTCGCGAGCCTTCCGGGCGGCAGTACCCTGGCGGCTCTGTTCGCCTCTCCGGCAGCGCCCCTACTGATGGCCATACCGCTGGCGGGGGCGCTGCACGCAGATCCGCACTGGATCGCCTGGTTCGGCATTCCCACACCCGATCAGCTGGGTTGGCCGGGTCCGGCCGCGTTGGTCGGCTACGGCAGTGCCTATGCGCTGGGGTGGTGGTTGGCAGGACGGCTCGAGGTCCTGCAGGTCTGGGCGCGCCAATGGCCGTTCCA
>JABFRE010000077.1 GCA_013141325.1 Novosphingobium sp. | reverse complement strand
CTGTTCGAATTCATCGGCTCGGTCAGCATCGCCGCCGGGCTGCTGGCCTACCTGCTGAGCGCGCTGGCCGCGTTGCGGCTGCTGCGCGGCGACCGGGTGGTTTCGCTGGCCGCCGTGGTTGCGGCGGCCTTCACGCTGTGGGCCGAATGGGGCCTGGGGTTCGAGGCAATGGCCTATGGCGCGGGGCTAATCGCGGCCGGACTCGCGCTCTACCCCTTTGTCAGCTCCGCAGGATCTTCCGGATCATCGGCCGGTCGGCCAGAATAGCCGCCGCCGCGTTGTGCCCCGGCGCGCCGGTCACCCCGCCGCCGGGATGGGTTCCCGCGCCGCACATGTAGAGGCCCTTGATCGGCCCGCGGTAATCCCCGTGGCCCAGCACCGGACGCGCCGCCCACAGCTGATCGAGGCCCATGGTCCCGTGCATGATGTCGCCGCCGATCAGCCCGAACTTGCGCTCCAGATCGAGCGGCGAATGGATCTGCCGGGCGATCACCGCCTGCTTGAAATTCGGCGCGTGGTCAGTGACGGTATCGATGATCAGATCGGCCACCGCCTCGCGGTGGGTGTCCCAATCGACCGCCGGATCGAACTGCTGGCAGAACAGGCTGGCGACGTGCTGACCCGGAGGGGCCAGGCTGTCATCGACGGTCGAAGGGATCTTGATCTCGACAATCGGCTTTTTCGACCAGCCGTGCTGCTGCGCGTCGATGAAGGCCTGGTCCATGTAATCCATGCCCGGCGCGATGATGATCCCGGCGGTGTGATGTTCGGCTTGTGCCTTGCCGGGTAGGACGGTGAAATCGGGCAGTTCGGACAGCGCGACGTTCATCCTGAACGTGCCGGAGCAGGTCTTGAAGCCCTTTATCCGCCGCTTGAAATCATCGTCGAGGTCGCTTGGATCGACCAACTGGCGGTAGAGCAGCGCCGGACCGGCGTTGGAGGCGACCACGCTGGCGGCGATTTCCTCTCCGCTTTCGAGCTTTACGCCGGTCACCTTGCCGCCATCGACCAGCACCTGCGCCACCGGCGCTTCCAGGCTGATCTCGACACCGGCATCTTCGCAGGCGCGGGCCATGGCCTGGGTAATCGCGCCCATCCCGCCGACCGAATGGCCCCATGCCCCCAGCTTGCCGTTAACCTCGCCAAACACGTGGTGCAGCAGGACATAGGCACTGCCGGGTGTGGAAACCCCGGCATAGTTGCCGACCACCGCATCGAAGGCAAAGGCCGACTGGACCCGGTCGTCCTCGAACCAGCCGTCGAGGAACGCGCGGGCCGATTTGGTAAATATATCAAGCAGATCGCGCTGGACCGCGATATCCATCTTGGCCATCGGCCAGCCCTGCTTGGCCGCCGCGATCAGCGAGCTGACCCCCCCGCCAACGTTGGGCGGGATCTGCAACGACAGATCGCGCAGCACATTGGCGACCTTTTCCAGTGCAGCGTCGTACTTGGGATAGGCCTCCGCATCCTTCTTCGAAAAGCGCGCAAATTCCTTTTCGGTCCGGCCCGGAGCACCGCCCAGCTTCACATAGTCGTTCTCGAACGGGAAGAAGTTGGAGATCGTCCGCTCGATCACCCGATAGCCATAGTCATGCAGCCGCATGTCGGCGATTACCTTGGGCCGCAGCAGGCTGACCGTATAGCTGGCGGTCGAATTGCGGAAACCGGGATGGAACTCCTCGGTCACCGCCGCGCCGCCCACGATATGCCGCCGTTCCAGCACGCGCACACGCATCCCGGCCTTGGCGAGGTAAAAGGCACAGGTCAGGCCGTTGTGGCCGCCGCCGATGATCAGGGCGTCATAGGTCTTGGTCATTTTCTGCTCCAGCCCGGTGTGGGCGCAAAAGGTTGGCGGGCTTCGGGGATGAGCGTGCGGATCTTCTTTGCGAAACTGCGCAGGCAGACCTCGCTCGACGCCAGCGGACCCACGCCATAGCTCTTGCTGGCCATGCCCTGCTGCACCCGTTCGATCAGCCAGGTATCCTCGGCATTGACCACCCGGTTGATCCGCCAGTTGGCATAGCGGACCAGCTTCATCTCGCGCCGGTCATCCGGCAGACAATAGGCCACTTCGCGCAGCAGGCATGTGGTCGGGCTGATCGGCAGCCACTGCATGAAATCGATCTGGTCGGCATAGATGTCAAAGGCCATGTTGGGCCACAGCTTGTAATAGAGCCAGCGGCTGTGCGCCGCTTCGGGCAGGTGGGCGACGCGCGGTATGTGGGCGGAATAGAACTGTTCCCAGAAGTTCTGCCGGTCGGTCCGCTCGACATCGCCATAGAGCCGGTCGGCCCAGCCGTGCGCCTCGATCCGGTAGGTCTTGCCGACCAGCCGGGTCAGCCCGTCGTGCGCCACCGGAATGTGCAGATTGTCCGAATAGTTGTCGCCGACGTTCTTCCAGTTGACCCCGCGCGGACGCAGGCGGGGGGCGCCCATCGGCTGCATCTCGGCAAAGCGGTACTGCGTCACCTCATCCTCGAACGGCGCCATCATTTCCCCGACCGAGGGCATGCCGCCATCCTCCAGCCGGACGAAAACGAAGCCGTGCCAGACCTCTGTCGCGACCGGGGCAAGGCCGTTCTCCTCCAGCTTGAGCGCCGGATATTCGCCCTTCATCGGCACCCCGCTGAGCCGCCCATCGGTTTCATAGACCCAGGCGTGGTAGGGGCAGACCAGCTTTTTCGCGCAGCCGGTCGGCCCTTCGACCAGCCGCATCGCGCGGTGGCGGCAGACATTGGTGAAGGCCCGCACCTGCCTGTCGTCGCCGCGGATCACCACCACGCTTTCGCCCAGATAGTCGATCGTTCGGTAGTCGCCGGGGCCCGGAATCTCGTTCACATGGCAGACGATCTGCCAGCTTGGGCGGAAGATCCGCTCCAGTTCCAGATCGAAGAATTCCTGATCGTGATAGATCCAGCCGGGCAAGCTGAAATCGGCATCGGGATCGGCATCGTCGCTGGTGATCGCCGCAAAGGCATGGTCGAGCGTGGTCATGGGCGAAGGCGAGTCCCGATTGCTTGTTGGACACTCGTACAACAAGTGCTATGGCCGCGCAAGTGACCGCCACACCCGCCTTTACCCGCGCCGAACCGGATGCCCGGCGCCACAGCCTGATCGAGGCGACGGCGCGGGTGCTGGCGCGCGAGGGAGCAGCGGGGACCAGCGTGCGGGCGATCGCGGTGGAGGCAGGCGTATCGCCGGGACTGGTCGGGCATTACTTCAGCGGAATCGATGCGTTGGTGGCGGCGACCTATGCCCATGTGGAAGGTCAGGTCAGTCGCGCAATCGATGCGGCGCTGGGCGAAGCGGGGAACGATCCCCGCGCCCGGCTGAACGCCTTTGTCACCGCCAGCTTCCGCGCCCCGGTTGCCTCGGGCGAACTGCTCGCCACCTGGATCGCGTTCTGGAGCCTGGTCCGTTCGCGCAGCGACATTGCCCGCCAGCACGACGAGCAATACGCCGCCTTTCGCGCCCGGCTGGAAGCTCTGTTGGGCGATTGCGGCATGGAGGCCGTGCACAGGCGCCGCGCCGCCATTGCGATTACCGCCCTGATCGACGGACTGTGGCTGGAACTGTGCCTTTCGCCCGAGGCCTTCAGCGCAAAAGAGGCGGGAGCGATCGCCCGCAGCGCAATCGATGCGCTACTTTGACAGGTCGGTGAACAGGCTCAGGTAATAGGTAATCCCCGGGCCAATGTTGCGCAGCGAAACCCGTTCGTTGAGGCCGTGGGCGTAGTCGTCCGAATCTTTGCTGAAGCTGGGGCTGGCGCCATAGCTGGGCACACCCAGCGCCCGGTACCACATCGAATCCGATGCCCCCGATGCCTGGCTGGGGAAGATCGGCGTGCCGGGCCAGGCGGTGTTCAGAGCCTTGTCCACCGCCGCCAGAAAATCGGGCCGCATCGGCGAGGCGGGCGAGGAAATCGAATCCTCGCCCGAAACCGCCGTGACCTTGAGGCCAGGCATGGCCGCGATCTTTTCCAGCGCGACGCGGATTTCCTCGCGGCTGTGCCCGGGGAACACCCGGCAGTTGATGTTGGCGGTGGCGCGCTGGGGCAGCGCGTTCTGGGCGTGGCCCCCAGAAATCATCGTGGGCGTGCAGGTGGTGCCGACCTTGCCGACATAGGCGGGATTGGCGCGCAGGGTGGCCAGCGCGGCCTCGTCCTTCGGATTGGCGGCAAAAGCGCGCATCGCCGCCGCCAGCGCAGGATCGGTTTCGAACGCAGCCGCCTTTTCGAAATAGGCCTTGGTCAGCGGGCTGATCTCGGCCGGAAAGCGGTAGGCGCCGATCCGCTCCAGCGCCTGGGCCAGCTGGACGATGGCATTTTCCGGACGCGGGGCAGAGCTGTGTCCGCCCGGATTGGTCATCTCCAGCTGGTAATCGTCATAGGTCTTTTCGGCGCCCTGCCAGGTCCAGTAGACCGGCTTTCCGGTCTTTTCGTCAAAGGTGCCGCCGCCGCCGTCGATATTGATCACCAGATCGGCGTGCTTCAGCCGCTCGGCGATGATCCGCCCGGTCTTCATCGTGGTTTCTTCATCGCCGGAGAATTGCAGGATCACGGTCCGCTTGGGCTTGTAGCCCTGGCGGCGCAGCGCGATCAGGCTGGCGGTGGCGACCGCCGCGTCGAACTTCATGTCGCTGGCGCCGCGGCCAAACAGATAGCCGTTCTCGACCACGGGCGTGAAGGGATCGCGCACCCAGTCCGCCGGTTTGGCTTCGACCACGTCAATATGGCCCGAGATCACCAGCGGTTTCAGCCGGGGATCACTGCCCGGCCAGGTAGCGATCAGATAGGCGGTATCGTCGATCGGGGCGATTTCGACCTCGGCGTCCTTCCAGCCTGCCGCCAGCAGCGCATCCTTGACCACCTGCTGCGCCTCGGGCGTGCGGTTTCCGGGACCGCGTACCGAGCGGATCGCGATCAGCCGCTTGGCCAGATCGAGCGCCTGGCTTTCGGCCTGGGCGGTATCGGGCGCCTTGGCTGCGGCGGGCGCGGCGGCACCGGCCACAGCCAGCAGGACAGTGCACGAAAGCAGGTGGGCGCGCATGATC
>JABFRE010000010.1 GCA_013141325.1 Novosphingobium sp. | reverse complement strand
TTGACGCGCGCGCGCCACGGTCCTAGAGGCACCCGCCTGATTGCCCGATCCTCTAATGGTAAGAGAGCGGACTCTGACTCCGTCAATCAAGGTTCGAATCCTTGTCGGGCATCCAATTTCTTGATGATTGCACCGATCGCTTCCGCGATCAGCCTGCAACACCAGCCCACTCCACTTTGACAGCCGCGCCGCAACCGGCGAAAAGCACCCTATGACCGAGAACAAAATCGAAAAGCGGCTCCATCGCCGCCGTTTCTACAAGGCCGAGCAGGAAGCCGGATTTGTCGAAGCCCACAGCCACGATACCCCGCAAACACTTGATCCGGCTTACCGGCTGGCGTTCCGCGATACCGACTTTCTGCTGCGCGAGGAATTGCGCCCGGTGCGCTTTCAGCTGGAACTGCTGAAATGCGAAATGCTGCTGGAAGAGGCCAAGATCGGCTCGACGCTGGTCTGCTATGGCTCGGCGCGGATTCCTTCTCCCGAGGCGGCCGAGGCCGCGCTCGCCGCAGCCCCGCCGGAACGCAAGGCGGTGGTGGAGCGGCTGGTCGCCAATTCGAAATACTATGAGGAAGCGCGCAAGCTGGGCCGCATTGCCGGGGGCTGCGGGATTGTCGAAAAGGGCATGCACCAGTTCGTGGTCTGCTCGGGCGGGGGCCCCTCGATCATGGAGGCGGCCAACCGCGGTGCGGTGGAAGCCGGGGCGGAAACGATCGGGCTGAACATCGTGCTGCCGCACGAGCAGGCGCCCAACATGTACGTCACCCCGCATCTGGCCTTCCAGTTCCACTATTTCGCGCTGCGCAAGATGCATTTCCTGTTGCGGGCCAAGGCGGTGGCGGTGTTCCCCGGCGGCTTTGGCACGCTGGACGAATTCATGGAGCTGTTGACCCTGATCCAGACCGGCAAGATGCGGCCGATCCCGATCCTGCTGTTCGGGCGCGAATTCTGGAACCGGGTGCTCAATTTCGAGGCTATGGCAGAAGAAGGCGTGATCAACCACGCCGATCTGGACCTGTTCCACTGGGTCGAAACCGCCGAGGAAGCCTGGGCGAAGGTCGTCGAGTTCTATGAGCTGGGGTGACAGGTGAAAGGCCCTCTCCATTTCTGGCATTCGCCAAAAATGGAGAGGGCCTCTCAGCCCCGCGCCTCGCCATGCCCCAAGGGCCCGCTTCCGGCGCCGAACCCCGGCGCGGCGCGCAGGGCTGACCGGACGAACAGCCGCGCGCGATCGACCGCTTCGGGGAGGGGAAGCCCCTTGCCCAGATAGGTCGCAATCGCACTGGAGAGGGTGCAGCCGGTGCCGTGGGTATGGCGGGTGTGGATCCGGGTTCCGGCCATCACGTGGGCCGGCTGTCCGGGCAGGCACAGCGCGTCTTCCACCCGCTCTCCCTCGGAATCGCCGCCCTTGGCGAGATAGGCCACCCCGCGCGCCGCCATGCCCTCGTGCCCGCCCAGCGCCGCCAGTTCTGCGACATTGGGCGTTGTCAGCACCGCCAGCTGCATCAGCCGTTCGAAGGCGGCAACCGTCGCGTCATCGGCCAGCGCGGCGCCGCTGGTGGCGATCATCACCGGGTCGAAAACCACCGGCAGGTTCGCTCGCTCAAGCCGATCGGCTACCGCAGCGGCAATCGCCGGCGATCCCAGCATGCCGATCTTCACCGCATCGGCGCCGATGTCGGACAGGCAGGCGTCGATCTGCGCGCCGACCATGGCGGGGCTCAGCACCTCGACCATGGTCACACCCAGCGTGTTCTGCGCGGTGATTGCGGTGATTGCGCTCATCGCATAGCCGCCCAGCACGGTGATGGTCTTGATGTCCGCCTGAATCCCCGCGCCGCCCGAACTGTCGGACCCGGCAATGGTCAGGATGCGCGGCGGGGACATTCAGCCCTTGAACTTGCGCACGGTCGATGGCGGGCTCTTGGCGTGATGGTGCAGGGCCCGGGTCGGCCGATCGAGCAGCTCGCCGCCGCAATTGGGGCAGCGCTCGTCCAGTCCGTCGGCGCAGGCGGTGCAGAAGGTGCATTCAAAGCTGCAGATGAAGGCGCCAGGCAGTTCGGCCGGTAGATCGCAACCGCACTTTTCACAATCGGGGCGCATCTCAAGCATCGGCTGCCTCCTTCACCGCGTCACAGATCGCATCGACCACCCGTTCCACCTCGCCCGCATCGTCGCCTTCGGCCATGACGCGGATCACCGGTTCGGTGCCCGAGGGGCGGATAACCAGCCGGCCCTTGCCCGCCAGCTGCGCCTCGGCCCCGGCGATCACCGCCTTGACCCGCGCATCGTCGAGCGGCTTTCCTCCGGCGAAGCGCACGTTCTTGAGCAGCTGCGGGACCGGATCGAACAGGTGGAGCAGCTCGCTGGCCCGCTTGCCCGACTGGACCAGCGCCGCCAGCACCTGCAGCGCGGCGATTGTCCCGTCGCCGGTTGTCGCGTGATCGAGCAGGATCATGTGCCCGGACTGTTCACCGCCGACATTGAAGCCGCCGCTGCGCATCCGTTCCAGCACGTGGCGGTCGCCCACCTTGGTCCGCTCGAGCGTCAGCCCCTGCCCGCCCAGGAACCGTTCCAGCCCCAGGTTGGACATCACGGTCGCCACCACGCCGCCGCCGCGCAACGCGCCGCGTGCCGCCAATTGCGTGCCGATCAGCGCCATCAGCTGATCGCCGTCGACGGTCTGGCCCTTTTCATCGACCACGATCAGCCGGTCGGCATCGCCATCCAGCGCGATGCCGATATCCGCCCCGCTGGCGGCAACGGTTTCCTTGATCAGCTGAAGATGGGTCGATCCACAGCGGTCGTTGATGTTGGTGCCGTTGGGCTGGACCCCGACGGTGATGACTTCGGCCCCCAGCTCCCATATCGCCGAGGGCGCGACCTGATAGGCCGCACCGTTGGCGCAATCGACCACGATTTTCAGTCCGTCGAGCCGGATAGCGTCGGGCAACGCGCTTTTCACCGCGTGGATGTAGCGCCCGCGCGCATCCTCGATCCGGCGGGCGCGGCCGATCAGCGCGGCAGCGGCCAGCGGCAAATCCTGCTCGAGCATGGCCTCGATCGCTTCCTCGTCGGCGTCGGATAGCTTGAACCCGTCGGGCCCGAACAGCTTGATGCCGTTGTCCTCGTACGGATTGTGGCTGGCAGAGATCATTACCCCCACATCGGCGCGCAGCTCACGCGTCAGCAGCGCCACTGCCGGGGTCGGCATCGGCCCCAGCAGGACCACGTCCATGCCGACGCTGGTAAACCCGGCGACCAGCGCGTTTTCCAGCATATAGCCGGATAGCCGCGTATCCTTGCCGATCACTACCCGGTGCTTGTGCGCGCCGCGCAGAAAGCGGGTGCCAGCCGCCTGGCCGACCTTCATCGCCGTGGCGGCAGTCATTACCCCGGCGTTGGTCTTGCCGCGGATCCCGTCGGTACCGAAAAACCTGCGTCCCATGCCTTGCCCCATAGCAAGATTGCCCTGCGAATTGCCCTGCGAATTGCTATGTCGCGCCGCTCGGCTAATGTCACGCCTGCAAAACGGTTTCGGGGGATCGATATGACACAGCGCAGCGAAGTGACGGCCTTTCCGGAAATCCGGGTGCCCGCCGCACTGACCTTTGCGGCGCTGGTGGTCGGGCTGGCGCTGGGCATCGCGCTCAAGGGCGGCGCCCTGCTCGAACGCGTGCTTCCGGCGGCCGAGCTGATGGGCAGCCTGTGGCTGCGCGCGCTGCAGCTAACCATCCTGCCGCTGGTAATCGGCCTGGTGGTGACCGGCATTTCGCAGACGCTGGCCGCAGCCGGCGGAGGCGGGCTGGCGCGGCGGGCCGTGCTGCTGTTCGTCGCCGTGCTGGTGGCCGCAGGCACTTCGGCTGCGATCATCGTCCCGCTGCTGCTGGAATTGGCCCCGATCCCCGAGAGCGCGGTTGCCGCTCTGAGCGGCGGGGTGGCAGAGGCCGGCAAGGTTCCGACGCTGGGCGAAATCCTGAATGCGATGATGCCCGAAAATATCTTTGCTGCGGCGGCTGGCGGGGCGATGCTGCCAGTGGTGCTCTTCGCCGCACTGTTCGCGCTGGCTGCGACCCGGATTGGCGAGGCCCCGCGGCGGCAGCTGGTCCTGTTCTTCGAAGGGTTGGCCGCAGCGATGATGGTCGTGGTCGGCTGGGTGCTGATGCTGGCCCCGCTGGGCGTATTCGGACTGGCGCTGGCGCTGGGGGCCAAGACCGGGGCCGATGCGATCGGCGGGCTGGCCCACTACATCGTGGTTGCCTCTGCGGCCGGGGCGGTGGTGCTGCTGGGCGGATACCTGTTGGCAGTTTTACGCGGCGGGCAGCGGCTGGGCGGTTTCGTTCAGGCGATGCTGCCGGTGCAGGCGGTGGCGATTTCTACCCAGTCCTCGCTGGCCTGCCTGCCGGCTATGCTGGCCGCCTCGCGCCGGCTGGGGGTGCGCGAATCGACCGCCGATTTCGTCCTGCCGATGGCGGTGGCGATCTTCCGTGCGACCAGTCCGGCGATGAACATGGCCGTGGCGATCTATGCCGCCAAACTGACCGGCGTGCCGCTCTCTCCGGTCGCCTTGGCGGCGGGGGTGGCGGTGGCGTTCCTGGTGTCGCTTTCGTCGGTGTCGCTGCCCGGTACGCTCAGCTTCGTGGTGTCGGTTGGCCCGATTGCCATGGCGATGGGGGTGCCGGTGGCGCCGCTGGCGCTGCTGGTCGCGGTCGAAATGCTGCCCGACATCATGCGCACGCTGGGCAATGTGACGATGGACGTGGCGGTGACCGCGACGGTCGATCACCGCGATCCGGCGGGATGAGCGGTCAGCCCGCTGCGTTCGGGCCGGGCTCGGGAAACAGCGGTTCGCCAAAGATGAAGCCGATCAGGTTGGGCTTGCCGACGTGGTGGAACAGCGCGGTGAAGATCAGCAGGATCGGCATCGCCAGCAGCGCGCCGACCACGCCCCAGATCCAGTAGAAATAGCTGATCGCGACCAGGATCAGCACCGGATTGAGCGTAAAGCGGCGGCCCAGCACCGCCGGGGTGACAAGGTTCGCTTCAACCGCGTGGAGCCCCAGATA
>JABFRE010000113.1 GCA_013141325.1 Novosphingobium sp. | reverse complement strand
CCCATGTTTCTGCCGGCGCCGATCAGCGGGATCAGCGCCGGCAGAAACATGGGAGTGGCATAGGCCGCCGATTGCGCGGCCGAGAACCGGTTCTCGGGCAGGCTTTTGGCCTGGACTACGGGAGCGCCGCCAGCGGTTGCAGGTGCAGCGGCGAGGAACGCCTTGAGCAGGCCCGAGATGATTTCGCCTGCCCCGCCGATCCCGCCGGTACCGCCTCCGCCCGCAGAAACCCCACCAAGGCCGCCAAGCAGTCCGCCCAGTCCGCCGCTGCTGCTGCCGCCCGCAGCGCCGCCAGCCGACTTGAGCACCTCGGCGACGATCGGCTGGGCAATGCGGATCACCTCGGCAAGGATCGTATCGAACGAGAGCGCAGTGACCGGCGCGGCATCGCGGTACCGGATCGCACGCACGCTGAGATTGGCCGGGGCGTTCATGGCTGACACCTCCAACGAGAGGCCGCGCGCCGGTCCGGTGCCGGGACGCGTGCGGCGCCTGCCCGGACCGAGGCGGGGCAGTTCGACCACCGCTGAGATCGCGGGCGAACGCTTCCCCGGTTTGGACGTATAGAGCTGGGCGAACAGCGCGCCGTCGCGCGGTGGCAGGGTGATCCGCACCGTCTCGGGCGGAGCCAATGGATCGCCCGCACCCTCGGCGCGGCGCAACGGCAGCGACTGGAACACGCCATCGACCACGTCGAGCCCGGCGCGCCGGCCGACCTCGTCGCCCAGCCGGATTTCGTACTGGGTGTTGGTCCCGGTATCGACGGCGAGATCGTAACCGCCTTCGTCGAAGTCGACCAGATCGAGCAGGGCGAGCGCCATCGCCGCATCACGCCCTCGGCGCGCCCGGCAGCGCCGGCGCCCCGCCAGGAGCGGCCGGCTTGATGGCTCCGACTCCGCCGTCGGCATACATGTTGGCGAAGTTGTCGAGCTTGAAATAGTCGGTGGCGAATTCGATCTTGACCTTGCCCTTAAGCTGCGCGGTCAGGTCGTCGGTCGCGGTCTTTTCGGCGGTGTTGACCTGGATGTTGGTGTTGGAAATCGCAACGCTTCCGCTCGGCCCGCCGAATAGCCCGAACAGCGGCGGGTCGTAGTCGAACTGCGCGTTCACCGTGTTGATGTTCTGGTCTTCGTGGCGCGACTTGCTGTTGCGGTTGGCCTTGATCGTGAATTCGACCGACGCCTCGATTTCGCCCTTGCGGACCACCAGGCGGGTCACCCCCATCAGGATGATCTCGCGCAGTGCGGCGCGGTGTTCCTTGGCCATCGCCAGCTTGGCTTCGAAAAGCGCGCGCTTGACCGCGGCGTCCTCCAGATCGACCTTTTCGCCGGTAGGGTCGGTGAGGTGCAGCTTGGTCGTGCCGTCCGACCCGCGTTCGCTGATCACGTTGTACTGGTCCGAGCGATTCTCGGCGAGCTTGGCGAAGCTTTCGTCGTCCTTGACCTGCTTGATGAAGTCGGCCGCAGACTTGCTTGCTTCCTTCATCAGCTTGATGAAGCTGTCAGTTTGCTGCTTCATGACCTTCAGGTTGGCGTCGAACACCGCCTTCAGCAAATCGGCAACAAACGCTGGAAAATCAACGGAATCTACGAGATCTTCGAAGGCATCGACGCTGCCTTCGAAACCGGGGTTGTACCCCTTGAAGCCCATCTCCTTGCCGCTGTCGGTTGCGAATGGCCGGGCCAGACCGTTCGCGCGCAGTTTGCGGTTATACGTCTCGTCCAGCATGTCGCGGTAGACGACCTGCTGTTCGGACATCGGCATCGACAGAAATGCCTGGCTTTCGCTGAGCACGGCCTTGGTCTCGGCGCGCGACAATTCGCGCAGGTCCGCCAGGGCTGGTTGCGGTGTTCCGGTGGCGTACATGGTGATGCCTCAGCTCCTAGAAGTCCCACTCGTCGTCATTGGCGGCCGGGGTGGATTCGTCGCCAGCCGGGTAGGGGCGGGCCGGCTCGTCAGCCTCTTCGTCCTCATCCGGAGCCGCTGCGCGATAGGCGGGGCCGCCGCGCGACTGCAGCTTGCTCTCGGTGGTGATGTAGGCATCGACCAGACTGATGAAGCCCGAGAAGGCGCGGTCGTCCTCGAACTCGGCCGGCGAATAGTCCGCCACTGCCTCGAGGATCTGCATGCCCTGGGTGGCCTTGGCGTAGAGCAGCGCTGCGGCGGGAACCGGACGCTTCTTGGGCCGCTCGGTGTTGAGCTTGTCGATCACCCGCTTCCAGCTGCCGCCTGCTGGCAGGACCTGCTGTGCGATCTTCTCGTTCTGTACGAACCGCGCGAGCACGAAGTTGAGCTCGGCGTCGATCGCCGGTGCCATGACCTGCGGCCAGCCGACGCAATGGGTCGAGAGGTTGTACTGCAAATCCTCGACCGCCTGCATCACGTTCTGCTTCGACACGAAGCTGCCCGGGTTGAAGCTTTCCTGCGCGCGTTCGAGATAGCGCGCGCTTTCGAGCATCAGCACTTCCCACAGCTGCCGGAACTCGGTGTTCTCGGGCATTCCTTCCATCAGCTGGCCATCGCCCTGGGCGAAGACCATCCGCGCGAACATCTTGCGTTCCGACGGACGGGTGCGCTCTTCCTGCGGCCGGCCGGGGCGGCCAAGGTCGCGGAACTGGTTGGACAGCGTGTAGAGCCGCAGATCAGCGCGGAGCCGCTTGTCGCGCACCTCCATCCCGCCGCCAACGATCATCCGGCTGTGGAGCAGATACTGGAAGGCATCGAACACGCCCAGTTCCTCGCCGATCACCATCGCGTGGAACAACTGCGCAGCATAGTGCACCGCCTCGCGGTTGATATCGATTTCCGGATCTGCGGCGTCGCGGAACTGGACCTGGTAGCCGCGAGCTTCGGCTTCGCTGTCGAGCGGTTCGTCGAGGCTCTCTTCGGCTTCGTTTTCATAGGCCTGAGTGATCAGGCTGGGCAGGAACACGTCGATGTTGTCGGCGGTCAGCGGGATCTTGAAGCCTTTGATCAGCTGGATCAGCGCGGGCTTGATCAACTCCGGAATCGGGCCGAGCTTTGACTTTTCTAGCAGCCTGTTGGCATCGGCATTGTACATCAGGTCGTTGGCTATCGCGGTGACCGCCTTTTCGAACCCGGCGTCAGAGAACGGGATTGGCTTTGCTTTGATCCGCAGAGTGAAGGCGCCGACATCGTCGTGGTAGCTGGGAACCCTGAGCTTCTGCTTGGTAATCAGCGTGCGCGCCGCGCTGACCGCGACATAGCCGACCACGGCGCGAACGCCTTCGCGGTTGCCGACGATGTAGTTGTACAGCGCCTTGGGATCACGCAGCCCGCCGAGGTGATAGGCGCGTGCCACCAGGAAATCGATGATGTTGAACCGGCCCTGCAGCACGGCACGCGCGTTGGCGTCGAGCCCCAGCAGGCCCTGCTCGACCCGGGCGGCGAAATCGTACTTGAGGTCCGCCAGCTCGGGCACCAGGTCGATGTGATCCGACAGCGAGAGGCCGGCTTCATCGTCTTCGGCATCGGCCAGCGTATCGACCAGACTGTTTGCGGGCCAGCCGGGCTTCTTGATGATTTCGGCTACGGGCCGCCACGGCAAGAACGGCCGGGACAGGAGCATCCGCGCCTCGCGCACGTGCTGCGGCTGCGCTTCGCCGCGGCCGTTGGCAGCAGCTTCGTCCGCTTCGGCCTCGACCTCGCCGTCGTCGGGGATCATCGGGCTGAACAGATGTTTGCCAAGCAACGCATCAAGCTCGGCAATGCGTTGATCGACGAGCGGATCGAGGTCGGTCACGAAGCTGCCGTTGAGCAACGTTGCCCTGCGCATCTTGAAGCCCGTCGTACGATCCGCGAGCATGGGGCTGGTAGTCATCACATGATCCTCGTTGTGGAGCCGGTCAGCTGGTGGTTGAGATACTTGAATGCGTCGGCGAGATTGAGCAGGCCGTAGCCGGAGCGCGGTGAGCGCATCCGGCTGTCGCTGCGTTCGCAGGTGTGGCGGACGATATCGGCAAGATCGCCGTTGGAGAGCCGCGCGCCGCGCTGCCGTGCAAACGATTTGAGCAGCGCCATCGACCCGGCGACGAACGGCGAGGCCTGCGACGTGCCCGAGGCATGGGCATAGCCGCCGCTGGCAAAGGCGCTGAACACCCGCGACCCGGGTGCGACCAGACTGATGCGCGCGCCGTAGGATGAGAACGAAGCCAGTTCGCCCTGCTCATCGGTCGCGCCGACGGCCCAGACGCCGTCAAGCGCTCCAGGATAGTAGCGTTCGGCGGTACCGTCGTTGCCGCTTGCTGCGACGACGGTCACATCTTTGCTCACGGCGTAGCGGATCACGTCCTCGTGCGGCAGGCCGCCACCCATGTGACGGATGCCCAGGCTCATGTTGATCACATCGGCACCCTGATCGACAGCATACTTGATCCCGGTGTTGATATTGTCGACGATCCCCGCGCCAAAGCGCTTGCCGTCGCGCTCCATCGTCGCGAGCACGCGTACAGCCATCAGCTTGCACTCGGGCGCGACGCCCTCTTCCATCCGCAGGCCCTTGGCGGCGATGATGCCGGAGACATGGGTGCCGTGGCCGACTTCGTCGTCGGGGGCGTCGTCCAGCCCGAGGAAGTCGCCCACGAAATCCGAGGTGTCGAGCCCGGTCAGATTGACGAAATCCTTGCGGCTCCCGACCTTGCCGACGAGTTCGGGGTGGCTGCTGTCGACTCCGGTATCGAGGACAGCAATGGTAACCTTGGGGTCACCGCGGGTCAGCGCGTGTGCGTAGGGCAGGTGGATCAGATCGCCCGCCCGCTGCGTGAGGCTGGTCCGAAGCGAAAGTTGCGGCACCGGCAGCGGCGTCTCGACCACGGCGATCAGCCGGGCTTCCTCGATGCCCGGCAGCGCGGCGACACGCGGCGTCAGGTCTGGAGGCAGCGTCACGTCCTGCTGGAAGATTACCCGGAAGGTTCGCTCCAGCCCTTGCGCCGCCTCAAGCGGGCTCCCTTCGGCGCGCATCAGCTCGTACTCACGGGTCACCCAAAAGCGGACGCCCAAACTCTGCAGCAGCGCATCGAATGCGGGAGTCAGTGTTTCGACGACGCGCGATTTGTCGAATATGAACCGCTGCCACTGTGGCGGGTCGAAGCCGGTAGCGGGCAAGGCCCGGAGCTTGACGATGAGATGCTGCTTCATGCGCCGCTATCCGGTGCCGCCACCCGGCGCGACCAGAGTTCGAACCAGCGCGATGAGTCCATCGAGGTCATCGAATTTGCCAAGCTGTTCACCGTCGAGCGAGCGGACCGTGCCCCGGCAACGCGGCGGATCGTCATGCCACCAGCGAACGATGACTGTCCGCGCACGGGCGGGTTCGGCTCGAAGCTGTTCCTTTGCCTGGCGGGGCCCATCATGGTCCATCGATCCTTCCGAATGGCACTTTGTACTTTGGGCTAGCGACTCGGGATCACCGCTCGATCACGCGATCGTCACCGGGTCGTCACCGGCATCCAGGCGGCTATCCGCAGCCGCAGACGCTGCGCCCTGCCGCGAACCCGCGCGGCGGTGCGACACCTGAATGTCAGATCGCGGATTGCGGCGATGGGCCGGTGCGTGAGATGTGCTGATCGATCCGGGCTAGCACCTCGGCAAGCTCGTGCCGGATCTGCACAAGGTCACCGTGTCCGTCCGGCGCCGTCTGGCTTGCGCCAGACCGGCGCGCGATATCGTCGAACAATGCGGTGGTTTCCGGCATCGGCGCTACGCCGAGGTCATCGGCGAGCACGGATTGGCACCGCCGGTATTGCTGCAGCGCCATCGCCCGGTTCCCGCAGCGGGCATAGGCCGTCATCAACAGGCGATGTCCGTCCTCGCGCAGCGGCTCTTCGGCGCAAACCGCGCGGGCATGCTGCTGCGCGGCGCCCCAATTCCCGACGCGGCATTCGGCGATCGCCAACTCGTAGAGGCCGTCGAGATAGAGCGTGCGCAGACGCTCGCGTTGCAAGCCGGCCCAGGGATGGTCGCACTCGCGCAGGAACGCGTTGCGATAGAGCGCCAGGGCCTGAGCGAGCCGATGCCGCTCTGCACTGTCCATCAGCCGTTCGGGGGCGGCGAGCGCGCGCTTTAGGCGAATATCGAAGGCAACTGCATCGACCCAAAGCCGGTGACCACGGGCCAGTGCGATCCAGTCACTGGTCGCGTTCAGCAGCACGGCACCGGCGGGCAGGGCAGTGCGGATTCGCCACAGCGCCGAAGCGAGACAGTGCCGAGCCGATGCTTCATCGCTTTCGGGCCAGAGTTCGCCGGCCAGCCGCGTGCGGCTGATCCGTTGATCCGATGCGGTTGCAACCAGGCCAATCAAGGGCCAGAAAACCGACGGAAGCGCAGTTCGGTTGGCGTCGTAATGGTTAAGCCAACCTTTACCAAACAATTGAATTCTGATTTGCCGTCGTGCAGAACTCGTTGATATTTCGCCTATCATAGTCACACCGCATGATCAGATCAGTTGAATTCTGATCAGTTAACAATCAAGTTAATGCGAACCCGAGACTTTAGGATAGTTGTGGCCGTTGTTGAGGGAATCGACCCTGCGCGCTGAGCTGCCGTTCTCTGCCGCCTCGTGTCAACGGATATGATATTTCACTTTGATGAATTCAGACGAACGGACACAGAATTGCGTCAGGAATACCGTTCCGCCTCCTCAACGGGCCCGAACCGGCCAAACCGGCCGCGCTGCAAGGGTCAATCGACTCGGCCGCAGCAACCCGACTGAGTGAATTCAACCTCAGCCGGGCCCGTCGCCGCCGCCGGACCGGACGTCGAGCGAGTGATCGCGCGCCCGGCGATTCGGCTGGGCATCGCGGTTCACATTGCCCGATGCCCAACACCACGCCCTACCGATTGGCCAGCGCTGCCAGGCCAGCCAAATTCACCACTTCAATCCGGCGGTAGGCGAGCTGAATGAGACCGGCTTGGGCCAGCTTGCCGACAACCCGCCCGGTGGTGACCCGCGAAACGCCGACAAGATCGGCCAGCGCTTGCTGGGTGACAGACAGCTCTGGGCCCTGGCGTCTTGCCATGCTGACGATTGCCTGGATCACCCGGAGCTCTGCCGACAGGTTGCGATCACTTTCGATCCGGTTGAGCGCGGCGCGGAGCTGATCGGCGAGTGATTTGAGCAGCCAGCGCGCAAAATTCGGTTCCTGCGCCAGCAACCGATCGATCAGGTCGGCCCCGATCCGGACCAGAACCGCATCGCTTTGCGCGACCGCATCGACCTGTCGCGGCACGCCCCCGAAGTGGGCCAGCTCACCGAACACGTCGCCAGCTCCCAGAACGGCAAACACCGTGACGTTTCCGTCGGCGCCGAAGCGGCAGACCGAGACCGAGCCCGCCGCGATCAACCAGAAACCGTCATCCTCGTCGCCCCGACTTTGAATCATCGCTCCCGCAGCCATGCGATGCGTCCGTCCTTCTCGCCGCAGCAACGCCGCCAGCTCGCCCTCGGCGCGGATTGGGGCGATTCCCTCTGATTGATAAGCTGTTTGCATTCTTGCCGGTCATGCGCGCCTATTGGCTGAAGCTCAAGAGGCAGCGGCCGGCGGCTTCGCACCGGGAGAGGACAGTGGCCATGCCGACTGCAAGCTTGATTGTGATCGCGATCTACATCGGGTTCGGGCTGCTCGAACTGTTTCGCTCCGATCTGTTTGCAAAGCGGGAGCAGTGCCGGGACGACGGGATAGTCGAGGCCGTCTCGACCGTCGTGCTGCTCGTGTTCACCCAGCCGCTGATCATCGCGGCAACCCATTGGCTCGGCCTGAAGTATTTTTCGCAGTATCAGGGGGCGCTTGGCGGGATCGGGGTGTTGGCGGCCATCCCGTTGTTTCTGGTCCTCGAGGACATGATGCAGTACTGGTGGCACCGCGCATCACACAGCTTCGGCTGGCTCTACAACCTGCACCGCGCGCACCACAACGCCCGCTTCATGAGCGTGCGGCTCGTTTACCGGAACAACATCATCTACTACGCGATGATGCCGAGCATCTGGTTCGCGGCAGTGCTGATCTATCTCGGGCTCGGCTGGTTCTACGCGGGCTACCTGGTGATCAAGATGCTGGTGATCATCGGGGCGCACAGCGATGTGAAGTGGGATGCACCGCTGTACCGGATCCCCTGGTTTTCCAAGGTGATGTGGGTAATCGAACGGACCATTTCGACACCGGCCACGCACCATGCCCACCACGGCCGCCACCTCAGCGATCCTGCCGTCAACTACAAGGGCAACTACGGGAACCTGCTGTTCTTCTGGGACGTCCTGTTCGGGACTGCCAAGATCACCCGTCGCTACCCGCAAAGCTATGGGGTCGAGAATCTGCCCGACGCCACCCTGGGCCAGCAACTGCTGTGGCCGATCTTTGCGGAGAACAAGGATAGCAGCAGGAAAGTGCCGGGCGCATCACCGGTCACACCGGTTGCCGGGGCCTGATCGGTCCGAACCGTACCGGGTCGCACTCAATCGCACGGAATTTCCGGGTCAATGCTCCGCTTGCTTCGAGCGCGGCCAGCACCTGGTTTACCGCCGGCCGCGAGGCGCCAAGCATCATCGCCAGCTCTGTCTGGCTGATGTCGAGCCGGACCGGGGCGGGATCGGAATGCTCGCGGCAAAGCTGCAGCAGGCGGCTGACGGTGCGCTCTGCCAGCGGCATGAGCGCCAGTTCCTCAAGGTAGCTCAAGGTGGCGCGCAGGTTCGCGGCGGCCACATGCGCCAGCGCCTGGCCAATCGCGGGGAACTCGGCACGCAGACTGGCAAGGCGATGGTCCGGGATCAGGTCGGCGATCAGTTCGGTCCGCGCTTCCATCGAAACCGGAGCGGACTTCCCGTCGAAGGCGAAGGACTCGCCCATGATGTCGTTGACCCGCAGGACCCTGAGCAGCAGGCGGCGTCCATTCTCTCCATCCAGACAGAACAAAGCGCTGCCCTTCCGGATAACGAACAGTCCCTCGGGCGCTTCGCTGCGGGTGTAGATCAGCGTGCCGCGATCGAACCGTCGCCGGACCATCGCGCGCTGCATCGCGGCCTGCACCGCCGGGTCGAGCCGATCGATCCAGTTGTGGTGCAAAGGCGCGGCAATTGTCATCTGGATGACATCCTATCGGCGTCGCATTGCCTAGTGCAAGGCCGGGCAAGGAAATCGGGAGGCTGGCAGTGCTGAAATCGCCGATGGCAAGGACGTTCGCCGGCACCGCGTTGGCAGTGCTGGCTGTGCTTGGGCGGGGGCTGCCGCTGTCTGCGCAGACGATTCCGGCCACGGCGCCTGCTGCGGTATCCGCCGGTCCGACGGCGGACTGGCGTGAAACGTACGCCTATACCGTGGGCATGCAGGCGGTGATCTTCGGCTATCCGGTCGTCAAGAACATGGCGGTCCGCTTCTCGATGGTCGAGAAGCCCAACGGGCTGGTTGATACCCCGCTCAACCAGTGGTTCCATTCGCGCCGGGCCGCAGACCATACCGACAGGATCCACAGCTCGGTCACGTCCGATCTGCTTTACTCAAGCGCGTGGTACGATCTGCGCAAAGAGCCGCTGGTGATCACCGTGCCGGAATCGGCCGCTGCCTATTACAGCGTGCAGTTCATGGAGATGTATTCCGACATCTTCGCCTATCTGGGTACGCGGGCAACGGGGGCGAAGGCCGGCAGCTATCTGCTGGTCGGACCGGACTGGTCCGGTGAAACCCCGGCGGGACTGCTGGGCGTCATCCGGTCGCCTACACCCACCGGTATGCTGCTGCTGCGCACCGGCTTTGCCGACCGGACCAAGCTTGACGGCGCGCACCGTCTGCAGGACGGGAACCGGCTGCTGACACTTTCGAAGTGGCAGGCACACGATAGCTCACCCGAAACCGCGCGCGATGTGCTGAATCCGGCGACGCCCGCAACCTCTGCGTTGCCGTTCTTCGCCAGCCTCAATCGCGGCATGACCGAAAACCCGCCGCCGCCGCGCGATGCCGCGCTTGTCGCGCTGTTTGCGAGTGTCGGGATTGGCCCGGGACAATCCGATGACTTTTCCAGGACAGACCCTGCAACCCGTCGCGGCCTGCAGCGCGCTATGGTGGATGGCTTGGCATTCCTTCGGCAGGTGTCGGCGGCTGGCGGCGACACCAAGCAAATCAACGGTTGGGCCTATGGCCAACTCAACTGGGGCCGGACCGCAGCCCGTGCCGATTTTCTGACCCGCAGCGCGACCCAGAGCTTTTCGGGGATGCAGGAACATCACATCGAGGAAGTGGTGAAGCTGCGCGCGCACCGCGATGGGGATGGGGCGCTGCTCGACGGGGCCGCAGGACGCTACACGATCCGGTTTGCACCCGACCAGATTCCGCAAGCCAAGGCGTTCTGGTCGGTGACGGTCTACAATTCGGACTACGACCTGGTTGAAAACCCGCTCGGCCGATATTCGCGCGGCGGGATGGACAGTGACATGAAGCGCGACCGCGATGGCGGGCTGACGCTGTACCTTCAGGCGGATGCACCCGATCGCAAGCGCGTCGGCAACTGGCTGCCGATCCCGCGCGGCGCGTTCAACCTGTTTCTGCGGGCCTACCTTCCGGACGAACAGCTGATGCGGCAGGACTACGTGCCGCCGATGGTGAGGAAAGTGTCATGAGATACCTGGCATCGACAGCGCTTGGCGCGATCGCGGTTTCCGCAGCGGCCATCCTTGCAACCTACACCGGAGCGCCGCTGCAAGCCGCCGCGCCGAGCCGCGGGGCAGCGCTCGCTGGCGATACCTACCCGCAGCGCCCGCTGTGGGGCGATACCCACCTGCACACCACCAACAGCTTTGACGCATTCGGAGCCGGCAACCGGCTGGGTCCGGACGACGCGCTGCGCTTTGCCCGGGGCGAAGAAGTCGCTACCGCCGACGGACAGAAGGCCAAACTCGGCAGACCGCTCGACTTTCTGGTGATTGCCGATCACAGCGACGCGATTGGCGTGACCACCGACCTTTACAACACGCCGGCCGAGAACCTCACCGACCCCACGCTCAGGCGCTGGCGCGACATGATGCATGCCGGTCCTGAATCGTCCTACAAGATGACCCGCGAGGTGATCTCCGCGGCGCAGAATGGAACTTTGCCGGCCGAAATGACCAATCCGAAGCGGCTGCGCGAAACGACCCGCCGGGTGTGGGACGCCCAGCTCGATTCGGTCGAGCGCTACAACCAGCCTGGGACATTCACCGCGTTCATCGGGTTCGAGTATTCGCTGCAGCTCAAGGGCGATACGCTCCACCGCAACGTCATCTTCCGCGACGGTGCCGACAAGGCGCGTACCGTCCTGCCGTTCGCCACCCAGGGCAGGACCGGCCCTGAACCGCTGTGGGACTACATGGACGCCTATGCTGCCGCAACCGGTGGCAAGACACTCGCGATTCCGCACAACAGCAACCTGTCGAACGGCAGATCCTTCATGATGACCAGTGCCGATGGTGGCCCGGTGACCGCCGAAGCTGCGCGCAACCGCGCCCGGCACGAGCCTCTGGTCGAGGTGACCCAATACAAGGGCGACAGCGAATCGCATCCCTCGCTCTCGCGCAACGACGAATTTGCCGATTTCGGCGACGCCGGGTGGGAAAATGGCAACGCGCCGCTGTCCGCCCTGAAGAAGCCCGAAATGTTTGGCGGCGAATATGTCCGCGAAGCGCTCAAGCGCGGGCTTCAGATCGAACGGCGCACGGGCGTCAATCCCTATGTGTTCGGGATGATCGGTTCGACCGACGCGCACACCAGCCTTTCGGCCGCTGAGGAAGGCAACTTCTTCGGCAAGTTCACCAGCGATGCACCATCGCCCGGCCGGATGACCACCGTGGTCAATCCCGGTATCCAGCAGTCCCGGATCGGCTGGCAGTATCAGGCCGGCGGGCTGGCGGCGGTGTGGGCCGGCGCCAACACCCGCGCGAGCATCTTCGACGCGATGATACGGCGCGAGGTCTATGCCACCACCGGGACCCGCATGACGGTACGGCTGTTCGGCGGGTGGGACTTTTCGGCTCGCGATTTCCGGGGTGACTGGGTCCGTGCCGGCTATGCCCGCGGTGTACCGATGGGCGGCAGCCTGGGCGCCGCAAAGGGTGCGCCGAGCTTTCTGGTTTCGGCGCTGAAAGATTCGATCGGTGCCAATCTTGACCGGATCCAGATCATCAAGGGCTGGGTCGACGGCGCCGGGCAAGCACACGAAAAGATCTATGATGTGGCATGGAGCAGTCCTTTGAAGCGGCGGATCGTCAAGGGACGGCTGATGCCGGTCGGCGACACCGTGGACCTTGCGACCGCCACCTACCGCAACAGCATCGGCGCAGCAGAGCTCCATACCGTCTGGCGCGATCCGGACTTCAAGCCCGGTCAGCGCGCGTTCTACTATGCCCGCGTGCTCGAAATCCCGACGCCGCGCTGGGCGGCTTATGACGCCGTTCGCTTCAAAGTCGCGCCGCCCAAGGATGCCCGGTTGAAGGACCAGGAGCGCGCCTATACCTCGCCGATCTGGTACAGCCCGAACGGCTGAGGCGGGCGGTGGTGCCGCGCTGGCCTTGACCCTGATCGCGGGAGCGGCGGTGGGCGCGGTGCGCCGTCTGCTCCAACAGCGAGCGCTGGTCAGGACTTTCCGGGTTCGGAGCCTTGTCGCCCGATCCACGCCGCCCCGGCATCGTCCGCGCTGCATTCGCGGACCAGTGCGATCAGCCGTGCGCGCGGCTGTTCAGCCATTGGGCAGCATCCAGCCTGCCAGCAGCCGCGTCGCCGTCAGACTGGACCAGGCTGCCGTCGCAAGCAGCGGTGCGTCGCCGGGGAAGTGTCGGCGGAAGGCGGCGATCAGCGCACCATCGACACGGTAGGCGGCCAGCGCGGTTTGGAGCGCGAGCCTGGCGGAGGCGCGCTGATCGTCGGCAGCGAGTTCGCTGACCGCCTCAGCAAGCCAACGATCGGACAGCGGCACGTCTTCGCCGCGCCAAATGCCCACCCGCTGCGCCACCAGCGCACGAACCGGCTCGGGCACGTGGAGTGCGCCGGCGGCCTCGACCGCGGCGTCAAGCCGCGCCAGTCCGCCTGCGATTGCCCGATCTGCGGCGGCCCAGACGAATTCCCGGGGCAAAGGTGCATCGGGAAGCAGGTGCAGCGATGCCCCGGGCTCGGCGCGGGCGGCGAGCAGGTGCCTGCCCACCGTTCCGCCGAACGCGCGGCCGAAAAGCTTGCGCGGCAGCGCCGAGCGAAGCGGCAACGGCGCCGCGCTTTCGCTCAGAAACACGCTGACCAGCCGGTTGATGTAGTGAAACAGCACAGCGGTACCCAGCAGTTGCGGAACCAGTTGTTTGGCGAAGGGCGGTGCCTCAAGCGCAGGCGCGCCGCATTGACGGGTCGCGCTGGCCCAGGCGATCAAGGCGTTATCGTCGGCGCCGGCACTGCGGATCCGGTCGGCGAGGGCGTGATCGCCGCTGGCGTCGAGCATCGCGGTGTGAACATCGACGCAATAGGGGCATCGGTTGGCAAGCGAGACGCCCGAGGCCACCGCTTCGCGCAGCGCGCGGTGATCGGGATCGACGACGAACGCTTCGCGCATGGCGGACCAGGCCCCGGCCAGTATTTCGGGGCATGCCGAATGGATCGTAAGCGGGGGAACCAACGCAAACTCCCGCTCAATCGCGCCGTAGACGGCCGCGACAAGGCCGGTCGCCTTCGCGCGTTTGACCGGGACAAGATAGCGCACGCTGCCGCCGGTCATGGTCTGGATCAGAGACATCAGGTAGCGGTCTCCGAATGCAGCCGCACTGCTTCGCGCCGCTCCTGCGCCAACTTGCGCAGGATCAGGATGTGAAGGAACAGTGCGCTCTCGACCAGTACGCCGGGAAGCCAGACGAAGGGTGCATGGGTGATCCAGCCGTTGGTGCGCGCCGGTCCGAACGCGGCAAAGGCAGGCATCGAAGCCACCGCGATGGCGACCACCGCCAGCAACAGCGCCAGGCCCATCACGCTCCACGCCAGCACCAGTCCCCGCGGTGCGCGACCCAGCACCGCGAGGACTCCCAGAACAAGCGCGCTTGCCCCGGTTACGACATCGAAATTGAGGCCCGTCCAGGTCATCTGCGGGGGCATGATCTGTTCGCCCGCCGCGCGGTGCATCAGCAATTCCAGCGGCAGCCGAAAGCCCTGAAGCGCGATCAGCAGGGCGAGCGGGGTCGCGGCGGCGACTCTGCTGCCCAAGCTGGAACGCGCAGCGCGCACGATCAGCACGGTCAGCGGAATCATCATCAGCAGGAACGGGGGCGGCAGGAAATCGGTGCGGTCAAGGACCCCGGACGCGGCCAGCGCGAATTCCGCCGCAACCAGCAGCGCGATCGCCACGCCAGCAGGGACGGCGCGGCGCGGCTCGGCCCGGGCGATCAGCACCGCAATTGTGACGGCCATGATCAGCGCCAGCCCGGCAATGCCGAACGTGACGAGATCGCTCGCCTCGCTGGCGGGCCTCATCGGCCGATCTGCCGGCGCAGGTCCGCAAGCTCGGCCTCGAGCCGGTCGAGTCGGGCTCCGGCGATTTCGGCGCCGCTCTGTTCCAGCGCGGCGCCAAGCGCAAGGATCAGCCGGGCAAAACGTTGCCAGATTCCGGCGGGTTCTTCGAAGCCAGTCTCTTCGGATGCCATATCGCCGTCTCCATTTTGGATGATTGTTGTAATCTATCGCTATAGATGATAGTCAACATCTAAAGAGTCAAGCCCGCCGCTACGCGGGCGCAAACAAGGATCGATTGCGATGCGGAAGTCCCGTGAAGCCATGGCGCAGCATCACCGCAACATCGTCGAGGGCGGCGCGCGCCTGCTGCGGGAACGCGGGATCGAGGGCCTGAGCGTGGCCGATCTGATGCAGGCTGCCGGGCTGACCCACGGCGGCTTTTACCGGCACTTCGCCTCCAAGGACGCCTTTGTCTGCGAGGCGACCGATGCCGCCTTCGCCGGTGTCGCGGCGATGCGCGGCGCGGCCGCGCCGGATCAGGGACCGGACGCTCAATTGCTGGCTTTCCTCGGCTACTATCTCAGCCAGGCGCATTGCGATGATCCGGGCATGGGCTGTCCGATCGCTGCCTTTGGCGGCGAGGCGGCCCGGGCGTCAGCGGAAATCCGGGAACGGTTCGCCGTGGGTGTCGAAGGCGTGCTGGACTGGATTTCCGCGCGCCTGGGCGGGACTGCGGAGCAGCGCCGATCAGGTGCGGCAGAAATGCTGGCGGTCATGGTGGGCGCTGTGGTCGCAGCCAGGGCAGTGGGCGCGGGCGATCTTGCCGATGGGCTGCTCGGTGCGGCCCGCAGGCGCGGCGCCGAAATTGCCCGTGCCGGGGCAAATCTGCCGCACTAGATCGCTTTGCGGCCGTCGGTCGAAGGGCAATGTCGATCGTTGCCGATGGCGAACATGATTCTTGCCCTGTGGCCATGTCGGACCCTGCCGACAATCTCGCGGGTCCGCGCGGCCATTTCACATTCATTCGCACCACGAACGAGATCCGTCGCGCGGAAGTTCATTGCTTGGGCAGCATCCAGCCAGCGATCGGACAGCGGCACGTCTTCGCCGCGCCACATGCCCACCCGCTGCGCACCCGCGCGCGGACCGGCTCGGGCAGGTGGAGCGCGCCGTGGGCATGGCGGTGATGCTGGCCGGGCTCGGCATGACGCAGATCGTTGCGGGCCCGACAGGACGCCCGTGATACCGGCGGGTTCTGGATTCTGCAGGGTGCCGTCAGCTCAGGGCTTTCCTGCCCAGCAGGATCGCGCCGGTGATACCGGCCTCGTCCCCCAAACCCGGCGGGACGATGTAGCGTTCCAGCCCCGGATCGAGTTGCGGCGCCTTGATGTATCCGGCCAGCCGTTCCTCGGTCGCGCGACGCAGTGCCGGGATCAGGCCGGGGGTCTTCATCACTCCGCCGCCGAACACCAGCCGGTCCGGCATGTGCAGCAGCACCAGGCTGACCGCGAGCTGCGACAGATAGCGGGCGATCAGTCCGATTTGCTCTGCAGGACTGGCCAGCTTCGACAGGCTTTGCCCCCAGCGCCGCTCGATCGCCGGGCCGGCCGCCAGTCCTTCCAGACAATCGCCGTGAAACGGGCAGAACCCCTCATAGGGATCGGCGGCGCGATCATGCGGAACCGGGATGTGACCGCCTTCGAAATGCGAAAAGCCCATCAGCGACTGCCCGTCGCGCAGCACCCCGGTCCCGATCCCGGTGCCGACGGTGGTATAGGCCAGCGTCCGGCAGCCTTGCCCTGCGCCCTTGTGCCATTCGCCCAGCGCCGCGCCGTTGACATCGGTATCGACCGCGATCGGTACGCCGAACCGGCCCAGCGCATCATGAAACCGGGCACCCGCCCAGCCGGGTTTGGGCGTAGTGGTGAAGGTTCCGTAGGAGGCAGAGGCCGGATCGATATCGATCGGACCAAAGCTGGCGACCCCGAACGCGGCGATCGGGCCGTGCGCGGCGCCCGCTTGGTCGAAGAAGGCGGCGATGTCGGGGAAACACTCGGCAGGCGTACGCGTGGCAATGCGGGTTTCGGCGAGCACCTGACCATCGGCCCGCGCCAGCGCGAGCACGAACTTGGTGCCGCCGGCTTCGATTGCTCCGATCAGTGGGTTCACGTCCGAATCTCCCGGTCATCTGTCGTGCCGTTCCGTCTCACGCCGGGCGAGGCATGGCAATCAGTTGCATACGAATTTGCAGGCCAGCGTGCCCGGCGGTGCAAGCGGCGCATTCTATTTGCTTTTCCGGCCGTTCCAAGGTGATACAATTGCGCAATGGGCGCCGGGGGTAACAGTCTTTCAAGCAGCGATCCGTCAAGGGCGGCGATCCGGCTGGCGTTTGGCTGTGACGACGCACTGGCCCAGAGCATTGCCGCTCTGGGGCGCGAAACGGCGCAGCCGCGCGGGGCAGTGCTGTGGCCGCAGTCCGACCGGCACGAAGCCATCCTGATGCTGGCCGGACGTGCGCAGGAAGTGGCCTACGGCCGCGACGGGGCGATTCTGCTGCTGCACCTGCTGGGGCCGGGCGACCTGTTCGGCGATCTGGTCGGCGGCGGCGATCCGGTTAGCCAGGTCGAGGCGGTCGATCACGGGCGCGGCGCGCATTTCGCCAGCGCCACGATTCTCCGGCTGATGGAAAGCTACAGCTGCGTTGGGTTGGCGATCAGCCGGCAACTGGCCAGGCGCCTGGCAGGTCTGCGCCACCGCATGGTCGAAACCGCCCTGCTTTCAGCGACGGGGCGGATCTGCGCGGAACTGTTGCGTCGGGGCGGGGACCAGCCCGACCGGACTATCCGTCCGATGCCGGTGATGTCCGAGCTGGCGGTCACCGTCCAGTCGACCCGCGAAACGGTATCGCGCACGGTTTCGCAGCTGGAGCGGCGCGGGATCGTCCGACGGGTCGATGGCGGGCTGGAAATCGTGGCCCCGCACCGGCTGGAAGAGCAGGCATACTAGGACTGGTTCCAGTTGCTCAGGAACAGAGCGACACGGGCCCGTTCCCCCGGCCCGATGTTGCCTTCACGTCCGTGACGACGATCCCTCGCAGCCGCGCAGCAGGACGTGGACCGCGCCGTCGCTGGCCGCGTCGCCGGGATGGTACAGCTCGCTGCGCACCGACGTGATTCCGCGGGCGAACAGCGTGACCGCCAGCGAGTCGCTGATCAGCGCCAGCCCCGGCGGTGCCATGGCCTGCAGCGCGCGGGCCAGCGGGATTCCGGGACCATAGGGGATCAGTGCGCCGCTGGCCGGATCGTCGTGCAAATCGGAGATCGCGATGTGGGCACCGATCGAAGGGCCGGGCAGTCCGGCAGCGCGGCTGTGCTCCAGCACCTCCAGCATCACCGTCAGCGCGCTTTCGGCATCGTCCAGCACCAGCTCCCACCGCCCCGGCGCGGCGCGCACCCGGCGTGAATCGAGCCCGGCCAGCGCCTGCCCGACCGGTTCCGTCAGCGCCGCAATGGCGGAGGGTTCGATCCGGCCTGCGCCGACCAGCTCGTCAAGTTGAATGGCGACGTGAACGGCGAGCGCGCGGGTCGGGTCACGCCGCTCGGGCGGGAACCGCGATTCAATACCCGCGTCGCGGGCTATGGTCAGCCGGTGTTGGATGCCGGCGCCGGACGGCCACATAGCGGCTTGCCGGGCAGTGTTGCGTCCGCCGCCTTCGGCATCGGTGACGATCAGCTGGCAGCAGCGGGCCGCCAGCGCCCGGGCGCCCAGCATGGCCCCACCAATCGCCAGCTCGCCGGCGTGGGCGGTGGCCAGCGGATCGTGAACTGCCGCAGGATCGGACGCCGCCAACTGCAGCGAAGCCGCCCGGCCCAGCACCGCGTGGTAACGATTGAGCCAGTCTTGGCCCGCCGGTGCAACCGACTGCGCGGCGAATTGTTCGGGGTCGCAGGGCAGAACGGCCTGGACCTCTGCCCCGGTAGCCAGCAGGCGCTCGGCGATCACGATGTCGGATCCGGCGGCCAAGGCCCCCCAGGCAAAGCCGATCCGCTCCTGCGCGATCAGCGCGTCGACCGCCGCAGCCAGAGCAGCCTCTCCTGCTCCGCCCGAGGCCAGTCCCATATGACCGGCAAAATGCAGGCAGGCAGGAGGGGCAAAGCGATCAAGCCAGTCGGCAGACGCGCACCGCGCGGCCAGAATCTCGCTGAACTGGGCGATGGTGGTGGCGCGGTCGGCCCAGCCATCGGGATCGTGTGCGGCGGCCTGTTCCAGCGCGCGCTCCGCTCCGGCCGGGTCGTCCAGCAGCAGCAAAGCTTCGGCGCGGGTAGCGGCAAGGAAATAGGGAGTGTCGCTGGGCGGCGGATCCGCTGCGAGCAGATCCAGCACCGCGCGTGCTCCGGCCTGCGCTGCGCCCCATTCGCCTGCCAGATAGTGGAGGGTCGCGGCATTGATCGCCAGATAGGGTGCGGGGGCCAGCGCGTGCGCGGCGGCATAGGCCGCGGCGGCCTGCCGAAACAGCGAAGCCTGCGCCGTGCCCCCCGCCTGCCGCCCGCGCGCCTTGAGCAGGCGTCCCAGCACGGACCGAGCGGCGGGATCCTGTGCGCGCTCGCCATAGCCGCCCGCCGTGTAAAGCTCCGCCGCGCGTTCCACCGCTCCGGCGCGAACCAGTGCGGATATGGCCGGGAGCGGAGTGGTCATGGCATCGTGCGCCGAAGGTCGGGGGCCGGGTGCATGACTATCCGCCACCTGGCGGGTTTTCGGCGCCGGGATCGATCCGAACTGAAATCGGTAAGCCGGCTGCCTGCCCAAGCTTGATATAGAGGTTGAAATGATCCTCCGCCCCGCCCTTGGGCGGATCGGGTCGCGATTTGGCGCTGATCGAAAGCAACCGGGGACCGATCAGTTCGGCCTTGTACAAGGCTGGGGGGCCGCGCTTGATGGTCATTGGTGAATTGCCCGGCGCCATGTCCGGATCGAAACTCCAGTCGACGTCGGGACTAAGCTCGAACTCGAAAATGCGGTCCTGGCCCCGTTCGACGACAAGCGCGTAGTTGCCATCGGGATCCATCGATACCGCGCGATCACTGCTGCACTCTGGCCAGGGAGTCGTGTCAACCATGACAAGATTGATCTGGCCGTCGTTGACGACCAGATCGTATCGTACGCTCACGGTCTGCGGATCTTTCAGTGTCGTGGGGTCCAGATCCGGAATCGATTCGACGTTCTCATCAACCGGCTTCATGGCTTTCTCCGTGCTTTCTCCAGACCATCGGCGCTTCCGGCGTTCGCGATGGCGCGTGCAGCGTTTCGCCAATTCTGCCATCGGCGGTTGCCTGGATCGCGTTCGTGCAAAACGTCCGCGACCGACAGCGCCTTGTTCGCTGCCGTCCGGGCTTCGGTCATGCGGTCCAGCTTGACCAGCGCCGTGGCAAGACCCAGCGCGGCCAGCATCTTGGCCTGAAGCGCTCTGGCGTCTCCCGGGAAACGGTCAGGCAGGCTGTCAGCCAGCTGCCTCTGCTGCTCGCGCATCGCCAGGCCTGCTTCCGTGTTGCCGAGTTGAAGTTCAACGTCGGCGACCCAGGCCATGTCGGTGCTGTAGTCCAGCTGAACCTGCAAATCGTTTCGCATCGCTTGGCTGAGCGACGCGATGATCTTTGCAGCCGCCCGGCAATGCGGGAGCGCGCGCTGCGGTTCGACCGGCTCAGCCAGTGCCAGCGCGCACAGGTCTTCGTGCGCATAGCCAACTTCGCGCTGCCACGTGCGGTTGGCCGGATCGATCTGCTCAAGCTGCTTCGCCAGCCGCAGATAGGCATCCCAACGCGGCTGAGCCGCAGCCTTCTTGCCGCTGAGGAAGTCCATGTTGCCGACCCAGTATTCGCTTTGAGCATGGTTGAAAATCCGATCGGGATCACGCGGTTGCCGCTGCAGCAGCGCCGCTGTCACGCGGTAGGCCTGAGCAAATTTCGCGCGCGCTTCCGCTTTGCGCCCAGACAGATGATCGTCTTCGCCCATCGCCGTGATCAACCTGGCACGGCGCCCCAGCATCTCGGCGGGCAGGCCTTCGAGATTCTCGTCGGCCGCATAGTGCTCCATCGCCTTGTGATTGACCGCATCCATCACGTCGAGCCGCCCCACGCCTTTCAGTCGGTCGCGCAGGTCAGTCAGCATGAATTCCACCATTCCTTCCGCTGCGGCGCGTTGCCGCTGGGCCTCTGCCCGCTGGCGCAGCGCCAGAACCAGCAGGGTTGCCAAGACTAGACTGATTACGACGGCGCCAGCCGTGATCCCCATCACGCGGCGCTGGCGGGTCTGGGCATCGCGCTGGACCAGCTGGTCGAGCGGCAGGCCGGTCAATCCGGCGACGATCTTGATCAAGCCAAGCCGGCGCCCGTCCTTGTCCTTGCGGAAATCGGCGGCCAGTGGCTCGACCTCGTGATCGCCGTGCCGGCGCAGTGGGTCGGGGAATGCACTATCAGGCTCGCCCTCGATCAGCGCGGCCAGTACCGGTCGGTCAGGGTGGAGCTCGCGGAACAGGGCGATTTCCTGCGCGACCCAGCGGCTGGCCCGGGCAGCAGGGCTGGCCACCACCACCAGCGCCGCCGACGCCGCCAGAGCCTCGCGCACTTGTTGTGAAAGATCCTGGCCCGCCGCCAGTTCGGCCCGATCAAGGAATACCGGCGCCAGGCGATCCCGCTCCCCGGCGGCAGCGGCCGGCAGGCGAAATCCTTCGAGCCGCCGGTGCAGCCAGCGGGCAAATCCGCCATCGGTGTGACTGTAACTGACGAAAGCCCGATACCGCAGCTGCGGATCCTGAGCCACCATCTGCTCCATCTGCACCCCCTTTGACCTGCATGTCCGGGTGTGACGCAATTGCGGCGGGTTGGCAATTGTTCCAATGCCTTGGCCGGACGACCACACCCGCCGCGCGGCCGTGGAAGGCAGTCGGGCTGACTCGCTGCGCCGGGCACCGGACGGCTGTCCCGAAACGGTGCACGGGTGTGGCAGTTTCGCTACGGAATCCTGCCGATCTAACCAGTCGCTTAAATTCGGTTGTCAAGCGGCGCAGACTGTGGCCTATTCCGATGCGCAACCGCCCGAAAAAGGGACGGGCTACATAGGAGAGAGGGCTGATGAGGGGTAAACTGACCCTGCTTGCTGGCGTTTGCGCCAGCGCGATTGCGTTTCCTGCTTTTGCGCAGGAGGCTGATCCCGGTGCCAATGACGGTACCGAGATCATCGTTACCGCACAGCGGACCAACGAACGTCTGCAGGACGTTCCGATCGCGGTCAGCGCGTTCAACTCCGAGGCTCTGGAAAAGCAGCAGATCAAGAATACCAGCGATCTGCAGCTGACCCTGCCGAACGTCACGTTCACCAAGACGAACTTCACCAGCGCCAGCTTCACGATCCGCGGGATCGGCGATCTCTGCGTGGGCACCACCTGCGACAGCGCCACCGCGATCCACATGAACGATGCGCCGCTGTTCGGCACCCGCCTGTTCGAAGGCGAATTCTATGACATGGCGCAGATCGAAGTGCTGCGCGGACCGCAGGGCACCCTGTTCGGCCGCAACGCGACTTCGGGCGTGGTCAACTTCCGCACCGCGCGGCCCAGCCTGACCGGCTTTTCCGCCAACGCCGAAGCCGAATACGGCAACTACAGTGCCGTCAAGCTCAAGGCGATGGTCAACGTGCCGCTGGCGGAAACCCTGGCTGTACGCGTGGCCGGTTTCTACCTCAACCGCGACGGTTACACGACCAACATCTACGATAATTCCAAGATCGACGACCGCGACATGTACGGTGTGCGCGGTTCGCTGCGCTGGGAACCAAGCAGCGGGACTACCGTTGACCTGATGGTCCAGCACTTCCTGGAACGCGACAGCCGCATGCGCATCCAGAAGCAGTTGTGCCAGCGCGATTCGACCGGAATTCTGGGGTGCCTCAACGGCAGCCGCGATTTCCAGATGACCAATGCCAACTCGACCTTCGTCGGTACGCTGACGTCGCGTGAGTTTTTCCGCTTGCGAGGCCTTCCTGCTGGACAGACCGCGCTTACGCCTGATTTCTCGCTGGGAAGCATCTACGGGACAGATGCCTACAATTGGACAGGGGCGACCAATCCGGCCGACTACCGGACGGTCAACACCGACCTCAATCCTAAGTATTTTGCCCGCGAAACGATCGTTCAGGGGTCTATCGATCAGGATCTTGGCGAAACGTTGAGCCTGAAGGTCGGCGGCAACTACCAGAATGTCGCGGTGGATTCGCAGCAGGACTACAACCTGTCGGTGCAGAACCGGGCGCTATATGCTCCGGCACTGGCAACGCTTGCGGCCGCTCGTGCTGGCACGTTCGGAGCCGGGCTGCAAACCTACCTGACCCCCGTCTACAATGCCCTGACGCCGGGCGGACCGACCGGTGCGCTGTGCACGTCGCTTCCCGAAGAAACCGGTACGGGCGCCTACGGTGGCCACAGCCTGTGCTCAAGCACCCCGCAGGACTTCGACCGTTCGAACCAGAGCCAGTCAAGCTGGACGGCCGAAGCGATCCTGTCATCGAAGATGGACGGGCCGTTCAACTTCCTGCTCGGCGGGATCTACGGCAAGTTCCACATGACCGAGAACAGCTATTACGTGAACTCGTTCGGGATCGACTACCTGGCCGGCATTCTCGGTACGTTCACCGCGCTCGGTGCCGCGGCAGCGCCGTCCTATCTGGCGACGCCGACCTACCGCAACAACACCGACGATCTGCGGATTACAACCTACGGCCTGTTCGGCGAAGCCTACTACAAGGTCAGCGACACCGTGAAGCTGACGCTTGGCCTGCGCTACAACAACGACAAGAAGGAAGTGCAGGCGCGTACCACGCTTGCCAACTTCCTGGTGCCGTTTGGCGCAACCAACGCCTACACTTCGCCGGGCATCGCCACGTTCGATGCCGATCCCACCTGTCCCAGCGCTACTGTTCCGGCCTGCGCCGGCATCACTGCCACCAATCAGCTGTGGCAGAACCGCAGCGTCGGCTTCGGCAAGTGGACCGGGCGCGCTGTGCTCGACTGGAACATCACACCGGACAATCTGGTGTATGTGTCCTACTCGCGTGGGTACAAGTCGGGCGGCATCAACCCGCCGCTTTCGCCGGTGGCGGCTGTTTCGACCACGTTTGATCCGGAATTCGTCAACGCCTTCGAAATCGGATCGAAGAACTCGTTCGCGAACGGCAAGGTTACACTGAACCTCACCGGCTTCTACTACGATTACAAGGGCCTGCAGCTCTCGCGCATTGTGTCGCGCACCTCGGTGAACGACAACGTCAATGCCAAGATCTATGGCCTTGAACTCGAAGCCATGTTGCGCCCGACGCCCGAGTTTACGGTCAACATGGGCGCCAGCTACCTCCACACCGAAGTGACCAGCACCGCGAACCCGCTGGCCAATCCGCGTGACTTTGGTGGTGGCCGTGCCGACGCGGTGATCATCAAGGACATCACCAACGGTGCAAACTGCGCGGTCGCCTCGACCTCGGGCAGCGTTGCCGGGGTCAACGGCTTCGTCAACCAGGTCAATACGCTGATCAACACGATCAATGCACCGGGCAATCCGCTGACCACGGCTGGTACCGGCGGTCTTCAGCCTGGTGCCGGTCTGCAACCCACCACGACCTTTGGTGCGAACAGCGGCATCAACTCGACCGGTGCGTTCAGCGTTTGCGGGATCCTGGGCAATCTTGCCGGTTCGGCGGTCGGAACGGCGTTCGGCGGGATCCAGTACTTCTCGGCCGGTATCCCGTCCAATGTGATCGGCAACAAGCTGCCGGGCGCGCCGGACTACAAGTTCTCGATCGGTGCGCAGTACGCCGCCTCGGTCGGGGAAATGACGCTGACCCCGCGTGTGGACTACATCTACACCGGCAAGTCAGAGGGCAGCGTGTTCAACAGCCCGGTCAACGCGATCCCCAGCTTCAGCCAGGTCAACGCCCAGGTCCAGCTCGATGGACCGGACAAGAAGTGGTACCTGCGCGGCTGGATCCAGAACGTGTTCAACGACGATTCGATCACGGGTCTCTACGTGACCGATCAGTCGTCGGGCCTGTTCTCCAACGTCTTCACGCTTGAACCGCGCCGCTATGGCATCACGGCGGGCGTGAAGTTCTAGACAAACATTCCAAGCACTCCTGGGAGGGATGCTTCGATGGGGCCCGGACGCAAGTCCGGGCCCCGCTTCGTTCGCACAGGCGGCCTGTGCCGATTTGGCCCGGGGTTCACCGCAGCGCGGTTGACTTGACCGGTGCGCCGCGGGAAGGACAGCGGCATGAGCCGTGACGCCTCTCGCCATGCGCTGAACTGGTCAGCCGAATTTGCCGAACTGGCCTATGCCTGCGCGGCGGCTGACGCGGGGCAGGCGGGCGCGCTGATTGCCGCTGCCTGCCGCCTGCTGGGCAGCGATACCGACGGGCACGATGCGCTGCTGGCCGCAGGCGGCGCTGACGCGGCGGCGCTGCGGCTGGTCGAGGCGCGGGCCGGTTACATGCTCTCGCACGGGATCGGCGGCAGCCACGTGGCGACAGTGGTGCTGGACGGCCAAAGTGCCGAAACCAGCGCCGAAGGCGCCAGCGCGGCGCTCGCCCTGCTC
>JABFRE010000233.1 GCA_013141325.1 Novosphingobium sp. | reverse complement strand
GGCGGGCGTAGCGGTGGTGGCGGGAACCGGTTCCTGCTGCTGGCAGGCGGCCAGGACCAGGGCGAGAATCGGCACGGAAATGCAGCGCATGGACTGTCCTCCAGCTGGCGTCGGCAGATGCATCAACCGGCGCGGATCAGCGTACCTGCCCCGCGCGAAGTAAAGAATTCAAGAAGCATCGCGTGCGGCACCCGCCCGTCAAGCACCACCGCCGCCTCGCACCCGGCCTCGACCGCGTGGATGCAGGTTTCCAGCTTGGGGATCATCCCGCCGCTGATCGTGCCGTCCGCCTTGAGCCGGGCAATGTCGGCCGGGGTCAGGTCGGTGAGCAGGCGCTTGTCCTTGTCGAGCACCCCGGCCACGTCGGTCAGCAGAAACAGCCGCGCCGCGCCCAGCGCGGCGGCAATCGCGCCGGCCATCGTATCGGCGTTGATGTTGTAGGTTTCGCCGTCCGCGCCCGGCGCGATCGGGGCGATCACCGGGATCATCCCTGCCGCGCAAGCGGTTTCGAGCAGCGAAATATCGACTGACTGGGGCTCACCGACGAAGCCGAGGTCAACCACCTGCTCGATCGCGCTGTCCGGATCCTTGGTCGTGCGCCGCACCTTGGCGGCGGTAACCAGCCCGCCGTCCTTGCCCGAAATGCCGAGCGCCTTGCCGCCGGCTCCTGCAATCCAGCCGACCAGTTCCTTGTTGATCGCGCCCGAGAGGACCATTTCGGCAATCTCGGCCGTGGCCCTGTCGGTAACCCTCAGGCCATCGACGAAGGTGCTTTCGACCCCGAGCTTTTTCAGCATGGCGCCGATCTGGGGGCCGCCGCCGTGGACCACGACCGGATTGATCCCGACCGCTTTGAGCAGCACCACGTCCTCGGCAAAATCGCGTGCGGCCTCTGGATCGCCCATCGCGTGGCCGCCGTATTTCACCACGAAGGTCCGTCCGGCATAGCGCTGGAGATAGGGCAGCGCCTCGATCAGCGTTTCGGCCTTGGCGAGCATGGCGGGATCGGTGGAGTGCGGCATAGTGAGCGGGCTTTAGCCCGCTTTGCGCGGAATTGAACCCTTTTTAGGCCGGGCGCCGATCCAGCCAGCGCCCCAGCTTGACAAAGACCACGATCAGCGGCGGGACCATGATGGTCGACAGCACCAGCTTGGAGATGATCTGGCCCTCCATGATCTGCATCAGCGGCATGTCCTGTCCGTAGAAGCTGATGGTGATGAACAGGATGGTGTCGACGATCTGCGACAGCAGGCTGGCGACCCAGGCCCGCGCCATCAGCATCTTGCCCTGGCCGCCGAGCAGCCGCGAAAACAGGTAGACGTTGAGCGTCTGCGAGGTGCCGTAGGAAATCAGCCCCGCGAACTGCATTCGCGCACCCTGGCCCAGCAAGCGGGCAAATGCATCCTGATCGTTCCAGAACGAAGCCGGCGGTACCAAATGGATCACCGCTGTGAGCAACACCATCGAAACGATCAACGGCACAAAGCCGAAGCGGACCAGCTTGTTGGCCATGTCCTGCCCGAACAGTTCGGCCACCGCGCTGCTCATCACGACCAGAAGCAGGAAGGCAAAGATCCCGCTTTCCACCGCCAGATCGCCCAGCACCGGCCAGTGGCCGAGTGAGGCCAGCTTGGTGCCCAGCACTCCGGCCAGCACACACAGTCCGCCGTAAAGCAGGGAAAAGGCAAAGAGCGATGTGGGGATCGAGGCGCCCCGGGCCTGGGTCTGGCTGTCCATCGGCAAGGTCTAGCGAGGACCACAGCCGTGCGAAAGGGGCTGCACACGCTTCGTCCCCAATCCAGAACCCGAGGGATTTGACTGTGCCAATGAACACGTTACCACCCCGCAGCAGGATTTTCGGGGGATGCAGACCACCATGCAAATCGTCATGAGCCTGATCGGAATGCTGCTAATCGCCGCAGTCGCGGTGCTGCTTTCGTCGGACCGGCGCGGGATTCGTCCCCGGGTCGTCGGCGCCGCTTTTGCGCTTCAGGCCGGATTTGCCGCGCTGGTGCTGTACGTGCCGTGGGGCAACCGCGCGCTTCAGGCTGTCGCCGGCGGGGTTTCGGCGCTGCTGGGTTATGCCGGCAAGGGCACCGAATTCCTGTTCGGCGCGCTGGCCAGCGACAAGCTGGGGCAGAATTTCGCGATCCAGGCACTGCCGGTGATCATCTTCTTCGCCGCGCTGATTTCGATCCTCTACTACCTCGGGATCATGCAGCTGGTGATCAAGTGGATCGGCGGCGGCCTCGAAAAGATCACCGGGATATCCAAAGTCGAAAGCCTGTCGGCCGCGTCCAACATCTTCGTCGGCCAGTCGGAAAGCCCGCTGGTGATCCGCCCCTATCTGGCCGCGCTGACCCCCAGCCAGCTGTTCTGCCTGATGACCGTGGGCATGGCCGGGGTCGCCGGAACGATCCTGGCGGCCTATGCCAGCATGGGGATCCGGATCGACTATCTGGTGGCTGCGGCCTTCATGTCGGCGCCCGGCGGGATCGTGATGGCCAAGATCATCATGCCGGATCCGTTGCCGCTGCAAGCCAGCTCCGATGCCAAGGATGCAGTCGAGGCCGCGCCGCCGCCGGCCGGCCTTGCGGCCGCTGCGCTCAATCGTGCCAGCGTGGCCGCACAGCCGGGCGTGCACGCCGACGAACCGGTGGCGATCGAGCACGATGAAGAACGCCCAGCGAACGTCATCATGGCTGCCGCACAGGGCGCGCAGACCGGGGTGAAGCTGGCCGTCGCCGTAGGTGCGATGGTGCTGGCCTTCGTCGCGCTGGTCGCACTTGCCAATGGCATCGTCGGCGGGATCGGCGGCTGGTTCGGCTATCCCGACCTCTCGTTCCAGATGGTGCTGGGCTATGTTTTCGCACCGGTGTTCTATCTGCTGGGCACGCCGGACTGGGCCGAAGCAATGCGCGCCGGCAGCTTTTTCGGCACCAAAGTGGTGCTGAACGAATTCGTCGCTTTCATCGATCTCGGCCAGGCCAAAGATCTCTCGCAGCACACGCAGGCCATCGTCACCTTTGCACTGTGCGGGTTCGCCAATTTCAGCTCAATCGCGATCCAGATGGCGGTAACTGGCGGCCTGGCTCCCAACCAGCGCCCGGTAATCGCCAAGCTGGGCCTGAAGGCTCTGGCGGCGGGAAGCCTGTCCAACCTGATGAGCGCGGCGCTCGCAGGATTGTTCCTAAGCCTCTGAAACGGAACAAAACCAAGGGCAACTACGGATAGGGTTCGCCCGCAGGCCGCGCCACACGGGCGGCATGCCGCTCGCGTTACTCACCCTCGCCGCCGCCACCTTCGCGCTCTGCGCCGATGGCCCGCGCACCACCTGTGTCGTCGATGGCGACACCTTCTGGCTCAACGGCGAAAAGGTCCGCCTTGCCGATATCAACGCCCCCGAAACCCACAGCGCCGGCTGCCCGGCCGAACAGGCGCTGGGAGAACGGGCCACCCGGCGGCTGGTGTCGCTGCTCAACGCCGGCCCAATCACGCTGGAGATCGAAGGCCGTGCGCAGGACCGCTATGGCCGCGCGCTCAGGGTGGCGCGGCGCGGCGGGCGCAGTCTAGGCAGCCAGCTGGTGGCCGAAGGGCTGGCCGAGCCGTGGCGCGGGCGCCGCAGCGACTGGTGCGCCCTGCTTGCCGGAGCGCAGGCGAGGCGTTAGCCCATGGGCCATGCCCTTCCCCCGCCGTTCTGCCAGCTATGGCCGCATCCTGCCCACCCATCGCTGGCAGGGCCTGTCGCGCGGGCAGCGGCTTTGGCGGGCGATGCGCTGGTGGCTGGCGCTGGCCGTACTGATCGCGGTGATGGGATATTTCTTCGGTGGACCGCAGCGGATCGCGCCGCAAGCCATGCCGACCGGGCCCAGCGAGGTCGTCAAAGGTCCGCTGGTGCGCTGCGGCAAGGGGCGCGGCGCGCCGTGCGTGGTTGATGGCGACACGATCATCCTGGGCGCCCGGACGATCCGGGTGATCGGCATCGATGCCCCCGAAACCCATCCCGCGCGCTGCCCCGCCGAGGCGCAGCAAGGCGAGGCGGCGACGCAGATGCTGCTGGGGCTGGTCAACCAGGGGCCCTTCACGCTGGCCGGACCCAGCCCTGCGGTCCACGACGAATACGGCCGCGAACTGCGCCATCTGCTGCGTGCGCGGAGCGATGGTTCGGTGCAATCGATCGCCGATGACATGGTCGCCAGCGGCACCGCCCGCGCCTATCTGCGCGGCCCCCGCGATCCGTGGTGCTAGAGGGCGGCGCTCAGATCCCCGCGTACCACTGATAGCCGCGGGAATCTTCCCAGTGCCCGCCGCCGCCGCCGTAGAGCCCGGCAAGGCTTTCGCGCAGTTCGATCCGCATCACGTATTTGGCTTGCTTGTAGCCCAGTTGACGTTCGACCCGCAGCCGGATCGGGGCGCCGTGAGCTTCGCTGAGCGGGGCATCGTTCATCCGCCAGGCCAGGATCGTCTGCGGATGGAAGGCATCGACCAGATCGATCGATTCGTAATAGGGCGCACCCTCCAGCACATCGGCGCAGTGGAACACCACATAGTTGGCGTTCGGCAGCAGCCCCGCCGCCTCCAACACCCGGCCCAGCTGCGGCCCCTGCCACTTGCCGATCGCAGACCAGCCTTCGACGCAGTCGTGCCGGGTGATCTGGGTCCTCTGCGGCCAGGACTTGAGCGCGCTGAGCGGCAACGCCAGCGGGCGCCGGACCAAGCCGCCAACCTGCAACGCCCAGCCGCCAAAGCCCTGCGCCAGATGGCCGCGATAGGCCGGATCGGCCACCGAGAGGCTGCCGTTGGCCTTGAACACCGGCGACAGGTCGGCCTCGGTGAATTCGCGCGCCAGGCTATCGCCCATCAGCAGGCGGTGGGTGCGCATGTTGAGCCCGGTCGCCCCGCCCAGCACGCCCCGAAACGCCGCGCTGTCGTTCAGCCGGTCGCACCCGCCGAGCAGCAGCCCGCCCGCTCCGGCCGCGCCCAGCCCGATCAGTTCGCGCCGCGAAACGATCATCACTGCTCCTCCGCCCGCTCGCGCGGCAGCCGGTACCAGACCGTGAGCATCGAGCCGACCTCGTTCACCGGCCCGGC
>JABFRE010000044.1 GCA_013141325.1 Novosphingobium sp. | reverse complement strand
CATCAGGACGCCACCGGCAATGCCCATGACGTGGCCCTGGCCTATGCCAGCGGCGTCGGCGGCGGTCGCAGCGGGATCATCGAGACCAACTTCAAGGAAGAGTGCGAAACCGACCTGTTCGGTGAGCAGGCGGTGCTGTGCGGCGGGATCACCCACCTGATCCAGGCCGGGTTCGAAACCCTGGTCGAGGCTGGCTATGCCCCGGAAATGGCCTATTTCGAATGCCTCCACGAAACCAAGCTGATCGTCGATCTGCTCTATGAAGGCGGGATCGCCAACATGCGCTATTCGATCAGCAACACCGCCGAATACGGCGACATCACCACCGGCCCGCGGATCATCACTGCCGAGACCAAGGCTGAGATGAAGCGCGTGCTGGCCGACATCCAGTCGGGCCGGTTCGTCAAGAACTTCGTGCTCGACAACCGCGCCGGCCAGCCGGAGCTGAAGGCAGCCCGCAAGGCCGCCGAGGCCCACCCGATCGAGCAGACCGGCGCCCAGCTGCGCGCGATGATGCCCTGGATCGGCAAGAACAAGCTGGTCGATCAGGCCAAGAACTGATCGCCGCCAAAGCGGTGAAGCGTGGCCCGGGGCTTAGTTCCGGGCCATTTTTCGTGCGCCGAACCCCAGCAGGAACAGCCCGGCCACCGCCAGGCTGGCCCAGAACTGGCTGGCAAGCTCCGGCTTGACTGCCATGAAGCCGATCACCGCCAGCATGGCCGCAACGGCGAGCAGTGTGCCGAAGGGGTGGAACCACATCTTCAGCTGCAGCGCGTCCGGGTTCTCGCGCTCCAACCGGGCGCGGGTGCGCAGCTGGGCGGCTGCAACCATCAGGTAAAGCAGCAGCATGGTGATCCCCGACGAGTTTATCAGGAAACTGAACACCGTGTCGGGCGAAAGCCGCTCCATCGCGAGAGCACCGTACGAAAACAGACTGGCGACCAGCACCGCGCGGACCGGCACCTGGCGGCGGTTGAGCGCGACCAGCCACTGCGGAGCATCGCCGTGTCCCGCCAGGCCGAACAGCGCCCGCGAGGTGACGTACAGCCCCGAATTGAGGCACGAAAGCACCGCCACCAGCACCACCAGGTTCATGATCGTCCCGCCCCACGGCACGTGCATCGTCGCCAGGGTCGTGGCGAACGGCGAATAGCCCGGAACGACCTGCGCCCACGGCACCACCGCGACGATCATCAGGATCGAGAGGATGTAGAATACCACGATCCGCACCGTCACCGACAGCGACAGCCGGGCCACAGCCTTGGCCGGTTCGGCGCTTTCGGCAGCGGCCACGGTGGAAATCTCCGCTCCGCAGAGGGCAAAGATGGTCGAGGCAACCGCCGCCAGAACCGCACCCCAGCCAGCCGGTGCAAAGCCGCCATGCGCCGTCAGGTTGGCGAAGGTGTTGCCCTGCGGTGCCGAAATGCCGGTCGCCCACGATCCCGCAATCAGGATGAAGGCAATGATCGCCAGCACCTTGATCAGCGAAAACCAGAACTCGAACTCGCCGTAGGAGCGCGTCGACATCAGGTTGACACCGGTCAGCAGCGCCATCAACGCCACCCCGATCTGCCACGGCGCAACGTGCGGCAGCCACTGCGACAGGATCTTGGCCCCGGCGATCGCCTCGATCGCGACCACCACCACCCAGAAATACCAGTAGAGCCAGCCCGACAGGAAGCCGGCCCAATGGCCCAGGCCGTTGCGGGCAAAGTCGGGAAAGGTCTGGACGCCGGGGGTGGCGGCAGCCATTTCGGAAATCATCCGCATCACCAGCATGATGATCATGCCGCCCAGAGCATAGGTTACCACTGCCGCCGGACCGACCTGCGAAATCGTGGTGGAGGACCCTACGAACAGACCCGCGCCGATGATCCCGCCGATCGCGATCATCGAGATGTGGCGGTTCTGAAGACTCTGGCTGAGCTGCGGCTTGCCGTAAATTCCGCCCGCCACGTCTTCCGCCGGAACGTCGAGGTTCATGCCGTCTCCCCTGCCCATTGTGTGCTATGCGATGTCGGCCAGTCCTGTTCCCCTGTCCAGACGGAGTCGTGTGTTATGACCAAATCGATCGTGCCCGCCCTGTGCCTTGCCGCTCTGGCCGCAACGGTGCCGCTCGGTGCGCAGCCCGCGATGCCGAAACCGGGCAGCAAATCTATCGCCGGTATTTCGGGCGGCACCTACAAGGTCGATTCGTGGCACACGCTGGTCACCTGGCGGGTCGATCACATGGGTTTCACGCCGTATACCGGCATCTTCGGCGATGTTACCGGAACCCTGGAGCTTGACCCCAAGCGCCCGGCAGCAGCCAAGGTCGATGTCACGATTCCGGTGGCCAAGGTAACCACGGCCAGCGCCGCGCTGACCGCACACCTGCTGCGCGCACCGAAGGATGCCGGCGGCAAGCCTGACTTCTTCGGCGCCGATCCCGCGCCCGCGCACTTCGTTTCGACCGGCGTCAAGCTGCTGGGCAAGGACCACGCGGCAATCTCGGGCACCCTGACGCTCAACGGCGTCACCAAGCCGGTGGTGCTCGATACCATGTTCTATGGTGCCGGAAAGATGCCCGCGATGATGGGCGGCAGCGATGGCGTGGGCTTTACCGCGCGCACCACGATCAAGCGCAGCGACTTCGGACTGGGCTTTGGCGTGCCGATGGTCTCCGACGCGGTGGCTTTGGACATCGCCGCCGGGTTCATGAAATAGCGCCTATCGCATCAGAGCAAAGGCAGTCCGCAGCTCGTTGACGAACACTTCGGGCTGTTCCCACGCGGCAAAGTGGCCGCCTTTCTCCATCGTGCGCCAGTGGACCAGGCGCTTGAAATTGCGTTCGGCCCATTTGCGCGGGGTGGGCAGGATCTCCTTGGGAAAGGCGCTGACCGCCACCGGCAGGGCAATCTCGTGCGGGGCGAAGCTGGCGAAGCTTTCCCAGTAGAGCCGGGCGGACGAGGCACCGGTCCCCGGCAGCCAGTAGAGCATGATGTTGTCGAGGATCTGGTCGCGGCTGAGCGCATCGTAGGGTGAACCGGCGTTGTCGGTCCACGCCCACATCTTTTCAAAGATCCACCCCGCAAGGCCGACGGGCGAATCCACGAGTCCATAGCCGACCGTCTGGGGCCGGGTCTGCTGCTGCTTCGAATAGCCCGAATCCCAATCCTGATAGTGCTTGAGCGCGGCCAGCGCCTTCAGCTCATCGGGCTCGGGATTGGCCAGGTTTTCGGGTCCGGGCCGCCCGATCGGCATGTTGAGGTGAATGCCGACGCATCCAGGCACGTGCTGGACGCCGATCGCGGTGGTCACCGCGCTCCCCCAGTCGCCGCCCTGCGCAACCCAGCGCGAATAGCCCAGCCGCGTCATCAACTGGCCCCAGGCCCGGGCGATCCGTTCCACTCCCCAGCCCTTCTGCGTCGGCTTGCCCGAAAAGCCGAAGCCCGGAAGTGACGGTGCGACCACATGAAAGGCATCTTCGGCGCGGCCGCCGAATTTTACCGGATCGGCCAGCTGTTCGATAACCCCCATGAATTCGATCACCGACCCCGGCCAGCCGTGGGTGATGATCAGCGGCATCGCCCCGGCGTGCGGCGAGCGGACGTGAAGGAAATGGATATCGAGCCCGTCGATCTCGGTAATCCATTGCCCCAGTGCGTTGAGCCCCGCCTCGCAGCGCCGCCAGTCATAGTCCTTGCGCCAATAGCCGGCGAGATCCTTGAGCGCGGCCAGCGGGGTGCCCTGCGACCAGTCGTCCACCGTCTCCGCCTCGGGCCAGCGGGTCTGCGCGATGCGGCGGTTGAGATCGTCGAGGTGCGGCTGGGCGATGTCCAGCGTGAAGGGTCTGATATCGGTCATTGCGATCCTCCTGTCGCAGCCCAGGCGGCGGCTTCCACCCGCGCCCGGTCGGCCAGCATAATGGTCGAGCTGCCCTTGGCCAGAACCCTGCCCTCGGCGTCCTTCAGGCAGCCTTCATAGAAACAGGTCTTGCGCCCGGCGCGCTCGACCCAGCCTTCGGCGAACACCCGTCCGGGGCGGACGGGCGCGAAAAAGCTGATTTTCAGCTCCAAGGTCATCGGGGTCACGCCCTCGCCGTTCATCGCGATCGCTGCGTGCGCCATCGCCGCATCGATCCACCCGGTGACGAAGCCGCCCTGCACCACCCCGCCCGAATGGCACATGTGCGGCCCGGCCTCATACTCGATCACGGCGCGGCCCTCGGCGCCCAGCTCGACGATGCGGACCAGCCCCATCGTCCGGTACAGCGCATCGCCACCGGAATCGCCCGCCGCGCTCATGCCAGCGCCGCGTAGATCAGCGTCTTGAGCTCACGCCGGATCGGATAGGTGCTGGACGGTGACATCTGGGTCATGAAGATCATGTGGATCCGTTCCACGGGATCGATGAAGAACGCGGTCGAGAACATCCCGCCCCAATAGAATTCCCCGACCGAACCCGGGACCATCGTGCGCGCGACGTCCTTGTTCACCGCAAAGCCCAGGCCGAACCCTACGCCGGCGTTGGCCGCCTCGCTGAACAGCGATTTGGACCAGCTGGCCAGATCGCCGCCATCGGGCAGGTGGTTGAGGGTCATCAGTTCCACCGTCTTGCGGCTGACTAGCCGCACGCCGTCGAGCGCGCCGCCGTTCAGCAGCATCCGGCAGAAGCGGTGGTAGTCGAGCGCGGTCGAGACCAGCCCGCCTCCGCCCGAAACCAGGCGCGGCAGCCGGCTCCAGGCGCTTTCCGCGCCGCGATCATACATGATCCGGCCTTTGCCCGGAACAAAGGTGTAGCAATCGGTCAGCCGGTCGATCTTGCTTTCGGGCACCGCGAAGAAGGTGTCCTCCATCCCCAGCGGAGCGAAGATCCGGTCGCGCAAGAATTCGTGTAGCGGAACACCTGAAATCCGCTGAACCACAGCGCCCAGGACGTCGGTCGATACCGAATAGTTCCACGCCTCACCCGGCGCGAACTCCAGCGGCAGCTTGCCCAGCGCGGCCACGAATTCATCGAGATCGAGATTGCCGTGCCAGTTCTCAAGCTTGCCCTCGCGGTAGGCCGCATCGACGTTGCTGCGGTTCTGGAAGCTGTAGGTTAATCCCGAGGTATGGCGCAGAAGATCGACCATCAGCATCGGCCGGTCGC
>JABFRE010000263.1 GCA_013141325.1 Novosphingobium sp. | reverse complement strand
GACCGCCCGGGTTGATTGCTTGAGCCACGTGGCAACACATGGCCTAGAGGAATGGCTGCCAGCGGGGATACGGTCTCTTTTGGGATACCGTCCGCGCTACAGAACCCGGCTTACAGGCCCCCTGGCGTTTTGTTGAAGGCCCGAACGTCCCATGCGCACCCGGCTGAGCATCTGCGCGAGGAAGGTCCGCTACGCCAGCCGGCAGGATGCTTTGCTCGCGGCTGCAAGCGCGGACATGCAGCTCCGGCCCTATCGTTGCGATCGCTGCTTCCGGTTCCACCTGACCAGCCGGATCAAGTGCCGGTGACGTCTGGTCGCAGCAACAACCGATCAAGCTTGAATGGCAGGAAGGTTACGGCCGCCCCACACTCGAATAGACAAACCCCTTGGCCCGCACCTCGGCGGGATCGTAGACATTGCGCAGATCGACCAGCACGGGGGCCTTGGCCAGCGCCTTGATCTTGCCGAAATCGAGCGCGCGGAAGGCGTCCCATTCGGTGACGATCACCACGGCATCGGCACCGTCGATCGCCGCATAGGCGTTGGGCTGCATCGCCACTTCGGGCATCAGCGGCGCGGCAAGCTCCATCCCTTCGGGATCGTAGGCTGCGACCTCCACCCCGGCATCGGCGAGGGCCAGGGCGATGGCGATGCTGGGGGCGTCGCGCATGTCGTCGGTGTTGGGTTTGAAGGTCAGGCCCAGCAGGGCAACCTTCTTGCCCCGTGCGGCGTCGATTCCGCCCAGCGCCTCGATCACCTTGCGGCCCATCGCGCGCTTGCGGGCCTCGTTGACCTTGACCACCGCCTCGACAATGCGGGTCGGCGCCTCGTAATCCTCTGCCGTCTTGAGCAGGGCCAGAGTGTCCTTGGGAAAGCACGATCCGCCATAGCCCGGCCCGGCGTGGAGGAACTTGGCCCCGATCCGCCCGTCCATGCCGATCCCGCGCGACACGTCCTGCACGTCGGCGCCGACCTTTTCGCACAGGTCGGCCATTTCGTTGATGAAGGTGATCTTGACCGCCAGAAAGGCGTTGGCGGCGTATTTGATCAGCTCTGACGAGCGTCGACTGGTGAACAGGATCGGCGCCTTGTTAAGGAACAGCGGGCGGTAGACCTCGTTCATCACCGAGCGCGCCCATTCGTCCTCGGTGCCGATCACGATCCGGTCAGGCCGCTTGAAATCACCGATCGCCGCGCCTTCGCGCAGGAATTCGGGATTGGAGGCGACCGCGAAACGGACACCCGGCTTGGCTTCGGCCAGGATCCGCTCAACCTCGTCCCCGGTGCCGACCGGGACGGTCGACTTGGTCACCACCACGGCATCGCTCTTCAGATTCGCCCCCACTTCTTCGGCAACGGCATAGACGAACGAGAGGTCGGCATGCCCATCGCCGCGGCGGCTGGGGGTGCCGACCGCGATGAAAATTGCCGCCGCGCCGTCGATCCCTGCGGCCAGGTCGGTGGTGAACGACAGCCGCCCGGACTTGGCATTGGAGGTGACCAGTTCGGCCAGGCCCGGCTCGTAGATCGGCATGATCCCGGCCTTCAGGCTTTCGATCTTGGCCGGATCCTTGTCGATACAGACCACGTCATGGCCGAAATCGGCGAAGCATGCGCCCGAAACGAGGCCGACATAGCCCGAACCGACCATTGCGATCTTCATGCAATACTCCTTTGCGCGGTTGTCACCGTGCCATTGTTATCGTGGGCTTCGATCAGCCAGCGCCGGGTGCCGTCCAGACCCAGCGCGGTCAACCGGCCCGTGGCATAAGCGCCGGTATCGATCCCGATCCGGTTATGGCGCACTTCGGCCTGCTCGAAAATCGTGTGACCGTGCACTATCACCGGTCCAAAGCTGCCGGGATGATCAAGGAACAGGCCGCGGATCCAGCGCAGGTCGGACAGGCGCTGCTGATCCAGTGCAACCCCCGGACGCACCCCGGCATGGACGAACAGGTAATCGCCGATTTCCACCCGGTCCTCGAACGTGGCGATGAAATCGAGCGCATCCTGCGGAACGTGCTGGCGCATGAGCGCGCGGGTTTCGGTCAGATCGGCGCGGGTGTAGGCTTCGGGATCGATCCCGAACGACAGCACGGTCTCGCGTCCGCCGTGGCGCAGGAATTCGCGCAGGACATCGGGGTTTTCGAAGCTTTCGAGGAACATCTCCTCGTGATTCCCGGTCAGGATCCGCACCTTCCGGCGCGCCTGCCATGCGCGGGCCAGGGCCAGCACGCCCGCGCTGTCGGGCCCGCGATCGACCAGATCGCCCAGCAGAATCACCACGGTTTCGGCCGCCTGACGGGCGGCATCGTCGGCGTCGATCGCCGCGATCAGGGCTTCGAACTGCGCTCGGCAACCGTGGACATCGCCGATGGCATAGACCCGCTGGCCGACTGGAACAGCCGGGGCGGGGGCGCTGGCGGGCGCGCGGAAGAGCTTGCGCAGGTTCAACATGATGGATGGCCGTAAGGCGCCCGCGCTATAGCGCCGCCCCGATTAACGGACAATGGCCTGAACTCAGGCCTGAATCTTCCGAAATCGCACTGACAAAGCGTTGCCGCAATGCAACACCGGGCGGGCGATGCGCAACGAACCGGGCATTTCCTGCTTGTGCAGTGCAGCAATTGAATGCAGGCCTGTGCATGCACATGCCGAATGCTTCCGGAACGAGAAGCGGCGGGGTGGGCGCAGGCGGGACGAAGCGACCCAATCACAAGACCCAGTTCCAGAAGGGAAGATTGTTCATGCTCACGTCCATCCGCGGCCTTGTTGCCGCAACCGTTCTGGCCGGCACCATGCTGGCCGCCGCTCCGGCTCTGGCGGAAGAAACCGATCCGCCGGCCGATTTCACTTTCACCGGCTATGTGACCGGCGTCACCGACTACCGCTGGCGCGGGCTGTCCTATTCGGGCGGCGATTTCGCGGTGCAGGGTTCGATCCAGGTCAACCATTCCAGCGGGTTCTATCTCGGCACCTGGGCTTCCAGCCTCGAGCAGGATGCGCTCGACATCTACGGTTCGGCCGAGGTCGACGTCTATGCCGGCTGGTCGGGCGAAGTGACCAGCGGGCTGACCGCCGATGCGGGGCTCACCTGGTACACCTATCCCAACGGCACCTTTGGTACGGGCAACTACCTCGAACCCTATGCCTCGCTGTCGACTGCGATCGGACCGGCAACGGCCAAAATCGGGGTCAACTACGCCTGGAGCCAGGCCGGGCTGGGCAACGAAGACAACGTCTACGTGTACGGCGAACTGGGTGCGAGCATTCCCGACACGCCCATTTCGCTCAACGCGCACCTGGGCTACACCGACGGGGCACTGTCGCCCAAGCGGCTGACCCTGACCAGCACCGACGGCGGGTTCGACTATTCGGTGGGGGCGACCGCCAACCTGACCAAGAACCTTTCGATCGGCGTCAGCTACATCGGCGTTGACGGTGCCTCGATTGACGGCTTCTCCAACGATACCGTGGTCGGTTCGGTCAAGTTCGCGTTCTGATCGCACGCAGCGCAAGCGCAGGCGGCCCGTTCCGGAAAACCGGAGCGGGCCGTTTGCGGTTCAGCGAAGCGCGAATTGCACCGTGGTGACCACGCGCACCTTCTTGAAGGGTGTGTCGGCCGCTCCCCAGCTGCCTCCGCCGCCGCTGTCATCGCCGCTGGTCGCATCACGGTCCATTACCGAGAAATAGCCCTGGGTGGCGCTGCGGATCGAACCGACGCTGGTGCCGCTGTCCTTGGCGAACTGTTCGGCCGAGGCGCGGGCATCCTTGGTTGCCTGGGCGATCATCGCCGGCTTGACCGCGTTGAGCCCGGTAAAGCTGTAAGAGATCCCCGATCCGTCTTCCAGCACGACACCGGCGCGGACCAGATCGAACTGGCGTTTGGCGGCGGTCTGGGCGCGGGTAATGTCCTTGGTGCGCAGTGCAATCCGCTGGCGCACGGTGAAGCGCTGGACCCCGTTGTCGGTGAACTGCGAAACATTGACGCCGGTCGGCTGCAGGTCGTTCTCCGCGAAACCGGCGGCCTTGAAAAAGGCGCGGATCGCGGTTGCGTCGCGATCGGCATCGGCCTGCGCGGTCACCAGATCTTCAGCGGTTGAGGAGAAGGCCAGGGTCCAGGTCGCCAGATCGGCGGTCACGTCGCGTTCGGCCAGCCCCCGTACGGTCACGGCACGGTCGGCTTCCTTGGCCCGCACCAGGCCGTTGCCCAGCAGATAGCCGCCGACGACGAGGCCAAGCGAGAGCACTCCCGCCGTGGCGAGATAGCGGCGCGTCAGTCCGTCGCGCCAGAAAGCGGTGGCAGAAGTGGGCGTTTCGGGTTTAGCAGGGGCCTCGGTCATGGCAGCTCTCCCTCGGTGGTTTGGCCTTCATCAACCGGGCTAGCTGACTGCACGATGAACCGTGTAATTTTGTCGATGAAATGAGTGAAAGGTGCCACCGTGACCCGATTCCTCCATGCGATGATCCGCGTGACCGATCCGGATGCCACGATCGCCTTCTTCAAGCTGATCGGCGTGGAGGAAGTGCGCCGCTTTTCGAGCGAGCAGGGCCGCTTTACCCTGATCTTCCTGGCGGCGCCTGGGCAGGAAGACGTGGCCGAGGTGGAGCTGACCTGGAACTGGCCGCCCGCAACGGGCGAGGGCGAAAGCTACGACGGCGGGCGCAATTTTGGTCATCTCGCCTACCGGGTCGTGGATATTTACGCCACCTGTCAGGCGCTGCTCGATGCCGGGCACACCATCCACCGCCCCCCGCGCGACGGGCACATGGCCTTCGTCAAGACGCCCGACGGGATCTCGGTCGAACTGCTGCAGGACGGAAACCTGCCGCCGCAGGAACCCTGGGCCTCGATGCCCAATACCGGCAGCTGGTAGGGATCACCTGCTGCCGCGCGAAGCGAAGCGCAGCACCGCAAATCCCGCCAGCGCCGCAGCGAAGGATCCCAGCATCACCCCCAGTTTGGCGTCCTCGACCAGCAGAGGTTGCGACGGAAATGCAAGCTGGGCGATGAACAGGCTCATGGTGAAGCCGATCCCGCACAGCAGCGCGACCCCCCAAAGATGCGGGGTGCTGGCGCCTGCGGGACGGGTGGCAAAGCCGGTGCGCTCAGCCAGCAGGATCGCACCGAGGATGCC
>JABFRE010000244.1 GCA_013141325.1 Novosphingobium sp. | reverse complement strand
CAGCGGGTCGATGCCTTTGGCCAGCTGGCAGGCGTGATCGAGGAAATGCGCAAGGGGCAGGAAGACGTCAAACGCGAGGCCCAGAGGTTGGGGAACTCGCTGACCAACGCACCCAAAGCCCGCGGTCGTTGGGGCGAGCGTGCTTTGCAGAATGTGCTCGAGCAATGCGGATTGTCCGAACATACCGACTTCAATCTTGAGCAGTCGCTCGACACCGAAGAGGGTCGTCTGCGCCCGGATGCAATCATCAATGTTCCCGGGCAGAAACAGCTGGTGATCGACGCCAAGGTTTCACTCAATGCCTATCAAGCGGCTTTCGAGGCGAACGATGACGAGACCCGCAAGCGGCACCTGGACCAGCATGCGCGCTCGATGCGTGGTCATGTTCAGACCCTCGGGGCGAAAAGCTATCAGAGCCAGTTTGCCGATGCGCCCGATTATGTGGTGATGTTCGTGCCGGGCGAACATTTCGTTTCGGCGGCGCTCGAGCACGATCCCGAATTATGGGATTTCGCGTTTCGCAACAAGGTACTGCTGGCTACGCCGACCAATCTCGTGGCGATCGCGCGAACCGTGGCGATGGTTTGGCGGCAAGATGCCATGGCCACCGAAGCGCGCGAGATCGGCAAAATCGGCGCTGAAATTTACGACCGCATCCGAACCGCCACCGAGCATCTGAAGCGCGTTGGCAGCGGACTCGAAAGCGCGGTCAACAACTATAACAAATTCGTCGGCAGTTTTGAGCGAAACGTCACGACAAGCGCCAAGCGGCTGCGCGACAAGGGCATCGAGATCGGCAAGCGCGAGATCGAGGACGTGCCGCTGATCGAGGCCGCTCCGCGCTATGGCGCGGCTGCTGCGCTCACCGAAACCGATCCGGCCAACGACGAGGCGGCGGAATAGGGCGCTTACCGGGCGAGGGTCAGTTCGGCCTGATGCTTGTCCGAATGGATGAACATGCGGCCACCCTCAGCGAAGAAGCTGGGCGAGGCGCTCAACAGGTCTGCGACCGCGCGTTCCTGTTCCATCAGGCCGTTGCAATACATCTGGGTCGACATCATCGGCCCTGTGATCATCCGACCAGATTCGAGCCGCAAGTCGCCGCCCATGCCGTTGCAGCCGACGCTCGCTTCGATGCGGTCTTCGAAAATCCGCAATTCTGCCTTTGGCGAGACCGCAGACTTGCCGTCTATCGCGACGAACTTCCAGGCTGAAAGCGGCAGGTTGGACCTGGGCTCGGCAATGGCAGTGCCTGCGATCAGCAAGGGCAGAGCGAGCAGGGGGAGGAGCGATTTCATACCGGCAATCTGGCGGCGGCATTCTGATCGGGCGCTGAACGGCCTAGCCGTCAAGCCGGGCCAGCGCCTCATAGGCCAGCACTGCGGCGGCCACCGCGGCGTTCAGGCTGTCGGCGCGGCCCTTCATCGGCATTGTCACACGCAGATCGCAGGCCAGCTCATACTCCGCAGGCAGCCCGCGCGATTCGTTGCCGACCATCAGGAAACACGGCGCGGCATAGGGTGCGGTACGGTAGTCGACCGCATCGCGCAGGGATGCCGCCACCAGCTGACCCGGTCCACCGCGCAGCCAGGGCAGGAATTCGTCCCAGCGCGCCAGGGCGATGCCTTGTGTGAATACCGCGCCCATGCTCGCCCGCACCGCCTCGACCGAGAACGGATCGGCGCAGTCGTCGATCAGGATCAATCCGCCCGCGCCGACTGCATCGCCGGTGCGCAGCATGGTGCCAAGGTTGCCGGGATCGCGCAGCGCCTGGGCGACCAGCCAGATCCTGGCGGCCGAGCGATCCAGCGCGGCAAGGCTGGTATCGAATTCCGCAAACACGCCTGCCACCGCCTGAGGGTTGTCCTTGCCGGTGATCTTGGCAAGCAGGTCCGGTCCCATTTCCAGCACCTCGCCGCCCGCCGCCAGAACGTCGGCCTCCAGCGCGTCGAGCAAGGGGTGGGAATCGCGCGCCGTCGCCATCACCAGCACCTCGGGCAGGCGCCCCGCCGCACGCGCGTCGGTCAGCAACCGCAGCCCCTCGGCCAGGAATTTGCCCGATTGCTTGCGGAACTTCTTCTCGCGCAGCGAGCGCAGGAATTTGACCGTGGGATTGGAGAAACCGGTTATGGTGCGGCGGTTGGCCACGTCTCAATCCTCGCCGAAGCCGTCCTTGACCAGCCCGACCAGCTTGAGCAGCGCCGCGTTGGCGCCCTGGCCCGATACGATGATCTCTATGGCGTCGCCTTTGGCGGCGCCCAGCATCATCAGCCCCAGGATCGAGGCCCCGGCGGCGTCGTTGCCATCCTTGGCGACCCGCACCGTCACCCCTTCGCCCAGTTTGGCGACCGCGTTGACGAACTTGGCGCTGGCGCGTGCGTGGAGGCCACGGTTGTTGACGATTTCGACGCTTTCGCGAACCTCGCTCATTCCTCGCATTCCCCCATGTGCACTGCTCAGGCGTCCTGTCCGAGGAACTCCGAGGCGATGGTAATGTAGTTACGGCCCGCATCGCGCGCGGCGATGGTGGCCGCGCCCAGTTGCATCGCGCCGCGCGCCTTGGCGAGCCGGATCAGCATCGGCAGGTTGATCCCGGCGATCACTTCGACCCGGCCGGCCTCCATCAGCGAAATCGCCAGGTTGGAAGGGGTGCCGCCGAACAGGTCGGTCAGGATGATCACCCCGTGGCCGGCGTCTACCACCTTGACTGCATCTGCAATCTCGCGGCGGCGGGCTTCCATGTCGTCGTTGGGGCCGATGCACACGGTCGCCACCGCTTCCTGGCGGCCGACCACATGCTCCATCGCGTGGACGAATTCTTCGGCCAATTTGCCGTGAGTGACCAGGATCAAGCCGATCATGCTGGATTGATGCTCCGCAACTGCGATCCCGGACAGGAGATCGGACAGGGGAATCGCCCCTTGAAGTGGCGCCGGGCCATGCCGCCGAAGCGCGCCGCGGTCAATGCTTTCCTTCCACCAGGTCGGCCGCGCGCGACGTCAGGTTGCGGTGGAATACGCTGGGGGCATAGCCCCCCTCGCGCAGTGCGGCGGCCATGCGTTCGGCGGTATAGACCGAGCGGTGACGCCCGCCGGTGCAGCCAAAGGCGATGTTGACATAGGCTTTGCCCTGGGCGGCGTAGCGGGGCAGCAACAGCAGCAGCAGGTCGCGAATCCGTTCGAACGCCTCGGCAAAGGCCGGATCCTTGCGGATATGCTCGCCCACCGCCTCGTCCTGTCCGGTCAGCGGGCGCAGCACGGGGTCCCAGTGCGGATTGTCCAGAAAGCGCATGTCGAACACCAGATCGGCGATCGGCGGCATCCCGCGCGAAAAGCCGAAACTGGTGATGGTAACGACGGTCGCTTGCGGCGCGTCCTGGCCAAACCGCTCGCGGATCGCCTGCTGAAGGTCGTTGGAGGTAAAATCGGTGGTGGAGATCACCATGTCGGCCCAGCGCCGCAACGGTTCCATCATCTCGCGCTCGGCGGCGATGCCGCTGGCAGCCGGCATGTCCTGCGCCAGCGGGTGGCGGCGGCGGGTTTCGTTGTAGCGGCGCTCCAGCTCCTGCCCGGAGCAGTCCAGGAACAGGGTGGTCAGCTCGATCCCCGGGCGCTGCACCAGCCTTTTGACCCGTTCGATCACCTGGTTGGGATCGAAGCCGCGCGTGCGCGAATCGAAGCCGATCGCCAGCGGTGCACGGACTTCGCTGCCGGCGCCGTCCGGACTGTCGATCAAGCGGCCGAGCAGACGGATCGGGAAATTGTCGATGGTTTCCCAGCCCAGATCCTCCAGCACCTTGAGCGCGGTGGACTTGCCAGCGCCCAGCAGGCCGGTGACGAGCAGCACGCGCTGGCAGGGTTCGGAGGCGGGGGACTTGTTCATGGTGCGGCGTTCAATGTGGGCAGGCTCACGGCGAAAGGGAAGGGGTAAGACGCCCGCTGTCCCAGCCTGGGTCTGTGATACAGGGCAAGCCCCAGCGCGCCAGCGCCGCTTCGGCGCGCAGGTGCAGTACCGGGCTGTCCGGCCACAGCCGCACCTGCGGCAGCGAAGCTCCGGCAATTTCGGCCTGCTCCGCAGCGTCGATGAAGCGCGGCGCGGCGGGATCGAGCCGGAGAACCAGCGCCACCGCCACATCGCGCGCGGTCGGGCAGGTAAGCAGGCCGACGTTGCGGACCTCGATCAGCCCGGCAATCGCCGCGGGCGGGCTAGCGTGAAGCCGCGCGCCGCAGCGCTCCAGGGCCACGCCATCGTCGCCGATCAGCAGCGCGCCGCGATCGATCAATGCCAGCGCCAGACTGGACTTCCCGGTTCCCGGCTCCCCCGCGATCAGCACAGCGCGGCCGGCGATGCTGACGCATGAGAGGTTGTGCTCCAGCGTCATTCGTCTGCCTCAACCTCGACCGGAAGTTCGGCCAGCAGGCAGGCTCCGGCCTTGCCGTCGTCACGGTCGATCGCGGTCAGGGTGCCATCGTGGGCTTCGACAATGGTCCGCGCGATAGCGAGGCCAAGACCCGAATGACTGCCGAAATCTTCGTCCGACGGCCGCAGCGAATGAAAGCGTTCGAACACCTTTTCGCGGGCCTCGGCGGGAATGCCGGGGCCTTCGTCGCGCACCGCCAGCCGCACGTGATCGGCCAGCCGTTCCAGCGTGACCTCGACCGAGCCGCCCGGCGGTGAAAATGAAACGGCGTTGTCGATCAGGTTTTCCAGCACCCGTTCCAGCCGCCCCGGATCGCCAGGAACCACGAAAGGGCCAGGCCCCAGCGGCAACAGCCGCACCGCGCGCCCGTCGTCGCCGCCGCGTTCGGCGCGGGCGTGGACCAGCGTTCCGGCCAGGCCGTCGAGATCGACCGCGACGAATTGCGTCCGGCTCAGCTCGGCGTCGATCCGACTGGCCTCGGCAATCTCGGTCACCAGTCGGTCGATCCGGCGCACGTCGTGTGCGGCGATTCCGGTCAACTTGGTGCGCAGATCGGCATCCTCGACTTTTTCCAGCGTCTCGATCGCGCTGCGCAGCGAGGCCAGCGGGTTCTTGATCTCATGCGCGACGTCGGCCGCGAAGGTCTCAACCCCGTCGATCCGGCGGCGGAGCGCCAGAGTCATGTCCGAAAGCGCGCGGGCAAGCAGGCCGATCTCATCGCCGCGCTCTGGCAGGCGCGGCACCACCACTTCGCGGTCGCGGCCGAGCCGCACGCGCACGGCGGCGCGGACCAGCGCGCGCAGCGGCTGAACAATCGTTCGTGCCAGATAGAGCGAGAGCTGGATCGAAATCAGCAGGGTGACCGCCAGAACGATCCCCAGGGTGCCGCGGGCATCGCGGACCTGCTGGGTGATGTCGCGGGCGTTGCGGGTGGTCAGCAGCATCTCGCCGCGGACACCAACCGCCACGGCGGCATTGATCACCGGGGTTTCGTCGGGCGCGGCGCGCAGCAGCACCCGGGCTTGGCCGGTGGCATGGGCGGCTGACAGTTCGGGCCAGGCGCCGACCCGGTCCGCTGGTGGATCGCGGTAGGCCGGTACCGGCGGAGTGCCCAGCACCCAATCCATCGCCCGGTCGATCTTGCGCGCCACCCGCAGCAGAAAGCCCTCGCTGGCTGGATCGACGAAGGTATAGGCCGGGCCGGACAGCCGGTCGCTGTCGAGAATCAGCGCGCCTTTGGCGTCGTAGAGCCGCAGCCGCAATTGCTGCGCGCTGCTGACCCGCTCGAACAGCGCCTTGCGCCCGCCGACCGGGGTTTCGGCAAGGCCCCCGGCCATGATTTCCGCTTCTGCCCGCGCCAGCTTGAAGCGGACGTCGAGCAGCTGCTTGCGATAGGAATCCAGGTAGAACAGGCTGCCCGCCATCAGCCCCAACGCGATGATGTTGACCGCCAGAATCCGGACGGTCAGCGAGGTGCGCCGCGTCCAGACCCGCCGGCGCTCGGCGCCTTCCTCGCTGCGGGGATCAGCCATCGGCGAACGAATAGCCCGCGCCGTACAGGGTTTCGATGGCCGCGAATTCGGAATCGGCCGCGCGGAATTTGCGGCGCAGGCGCTTGATGTGGCTGTCGATCGTCCGGTCGTCGACGAACACGTCGTCGCTGTAGGCTGCGTCCATCAATTGGTTGCGGCTCTTGATCACACCCGGGCGGGCGGCGAGAGCTTCGAGAATCAGAAATTCGGTCACGGTCAGCGAAACCGCTTTGCCGCCCCAGGTGACCTGATGGCGCAGTGGATCCATCTCCAGGCGGCCCCGGCACAGCGCCTCGCTCGGCTGCTCATCGCCGTTCTGATCCTCGCTCCCGCGCACGAATTCGCTGCGGCGCAGGATCGCGCGGATCCTGGCGGTCAGCAGGCGCTGGCTGAAGGGCTTGGCGATGTAATCGTCGGCGCCCATCGCCAGACCCAGCGCTTCATCGGGCTCCTCGTCCTTCGATGTCAGGAAGATCACCGGCAGGGCGCTCTTTTCGCGCAGCTTCTGCAGCAGCTCAAGCCCGTCGAGCTGCGGCATCTTGATGTCGAACACGGCAAGATCGGGCGGATTGTCGAGCAGCGCCTTCAGCGCGGTCACGCCGTCCGAGTAGACTCGGGTGGCAAACCCCTCGGCCTGCAGCGCGATCGAAACGGTGGTCAGAATGTTGCGGTCATCATCCACCAGCGCAATCACCTGCGGCTCCGCAGGCGCGGGGGTGACGGAGGTGGAGGGTTGGGACAGCTCGGTCATGGGTGATCGGAACCGGGAAATGCGGGGGCTCACGGGTTAGCGGCTTACACCGGCACTGACAATCGCGCTTACCGTGCCGGGCCGAACCTGTCGCGACGCCCGCAGAACGGGAATCCCGCTGCGAGTTTGACGGAATCACCGGTGTCGACTATGCGCCGCCTCGACTCTTTGCATAGGTATGCAATCCCCCGGCGATGCGAACGTCGCCCGGCCCGATCGACAATGGAGAAACCCTTGACTGGTTCGCTTTCCTACCCGCTCGACAAGCAGTGCATTTCAACGGATGCGGCGATCCTTGCCAACCTTGGAACCGCCGCGCTGGTAGAACAGGCGTTGCAGCGGGGCGAGGGGCGATTGACCAGGGACGGCGCACTGCTGGTCGATACCGGCCGCTTTACCGGGCGCAGCGTCAAGGACAAGTTTGTTGTCCGTGATGCCACGACGGAAAATGCGATCAACTGGGGCGCGATCAACCAGCCGATGACGGGCGAGCATTGGGCAAGCCTCAAGGCCGATTTCATGGCTGCGCTGAAGGACCAGGACGAACTGTTCGTTGCCGACCTGTTCGGCGGCAGCCAGCCCGAATACCGCGTGAACGTGCGCGTGATTACCCAGCTGGCCTGGCACAGCCTGTTTGTGCGCACCCTGCTGGTGCGTCCTACCGCCGATGAACTGGCCGGCTTCACGCCCGAATACACGATCATCAATTTGCCCAGCTTCAAGGCAAATCCGGAGCGGCACGGCTGCCGCAGCGATACGGTGATTGCGGTCAATTTCACCGAAAAGCTGATTCTGATCGGCAACACCGAATATTCGGGCGAGATGAAGAAGGGCGTGTTTGGCCTCCTGAACTTCCTGCTGCCCCCGCAGGGCGTGATGCCGATGCACTGCAGCGCCAACATCGGCGCCGATGGCAAGAGCGCGATCTTCTTCGGCCTGTCGGGCACCGGCAAGACCACGCTTTCGGCCGATGCCAGCCGCACCCTGATCGGCGACGACGAGCACGGCTGGTCGGATACGGCGGTGTTCAACTTCGAAGGCGGGTGCTACGCCAAGATGATCAACCTCTCGGCCGAGGGTGAGCCAGAGATCTACGCCACAACCAAGATGTTCGGCACGATCCTTGAGAACGTGGCGATGGACGATGCGACGCGCGAACTGGACTTCACCGACGCCAGCAAGACTGAGAACACCCGCGGCGCCTATCCGATCGAGTACATTCCGAACACCAGCGAGAAGAACCTGGGCCCGCCGCCCTCGAACATCATCTTCCTGACCGCCGATGCGTTCGGAGTTCTGCCGCCGATCGCACGGCTCACCCCCGACCAGGCGATGTACCATTTCCTGTCCGGCTACACCGCGAAGGTCGCGGGGACCGAAATCGGCGTGACCGAGCCACAGGCGACCTTCAGCACCTGCTTCGGTGCCGCTTTCATGCCGCGCCATCCCAGCGTTTACGGCAACCTGCTGAAGAAGCGGATTGCCGATGGCGGGGCGCAGTGCTGGCTGGTCAACACCGGCTGGTCCGGCGGCCGGGCAACCGATCCCGGCATCAAGCGGATGCCGATCAAGGCGACCCGCGCGCTGCTCAACGCGGCGCTCGACGGCAGCCTCAGCACTGTCGAGTTCAAGCGGGATCCCAACTTCGGTTTCGAAGTTCCGGTTGCGGTTCCGGGTGTCGATTCCGCGCTGCTCGATCCGCGTGGTGCCTGGGCTGATCCCGCGCAGTACGATGTCACAGCGCGCGAATTGGTGACCAAGTTCATCGAGAATTTTGCCCAGTTCGCCGACCACGTCGACGAAGGCGTGCGTCAGGCTGCACCCAGCGCCGCCTGAGCGAATTCCGATTTCACTTGGCAGTGCCACGGCGGCAGGGCCATAGCTGCGACTTCGCTTCCTAAGGAGTCGCAATCATGGGAATTTTCGACAGCATCCTCGGTCAGGTTGGCCAGCACGCCGATGTCGGCAACATGGCTGCCAAGCTGGGCATTCCGGCTGAAGTCGCCGAGAAGGCGATTGCCGCGCTGGGCCAGTCGCACGGCGAACCGGGCGACACGATCCAGGGCGCAGCCGCCAAGACCGGACTCGATGCCGGTGTGCTGGGACAGATCGTCAACCAGATCGGCGGCGAAGGCTCGCTGGGGCAATATGCCCAGGCGCTGCAAAACAATCCGCAGGCTGCCGGGATCCTCAACATGCTGGACCGCGACGGTGACGGCAATCCGCTCAACGACGTGCTTGGCATGGCCAAGGGCCTTTTCGGCAAGCAGTGAGCCGCAACCAGCCGCTCTTGCGGTCCTTTCTGACAGTCTTCGGTCTGGTGTGCGTCGGCATTGCGCTGGCGCACATCGCCGTTGGGCCGGCATCGATTCCGGGGGCGGTCCCGGTCAACGCGACGATGGATAGCGAGGACCGCTTCTACGCCTCGCTGTTTCTGGGATTCGGACTGGCGCATATCTGGGCGGCACGGGATTTACCGAGCCGCAAGGGCATCGTTCTGGCCTTGCAAGCGGTCTTCTTTGTCGGCGGACTCGCGCGGATCGTCTCACTGGTCGCGGTCGGGCCGCCGGCGCCGCTGTTCGTCTTTCTCGGCGCGCTGGAGTTGCTGATTCCACCGCTGGTCTGGCGGTGGAGCGCCCACACCGCCTGAATTGCGATGCTGACACAAAAAGGGCTGCCATACGCGAGCGGATGGCAGCCCTTTTGCATGGATCGAACCGCGTTGTTCAGTCGAGCATGTCGGCCGGAAGCTTGCCGCCGTTGTCGGCGAGCGCCTTGACCACCTGCTTGTGGAGCTGGATGTTGTCTTCGGCCGAACCGGAATAGTCGGCGTTGCCCAGTTCCTGAGCCAGCGACTTGCGGTTTTCATAGCTGGCGTCGATCCCGACGACCTTCATGAGATCGACGATCGACGTGCGCCAGTTAAGCGCGTCGGCGCCCGGCATCGCCGAAACCACGGCCTCGACATCGACCTCGACCGGGGCAGGCGCAGGCTGCGGCGCGGCGGCGGCTTCGGGCGTGGGCATCGGGGCGGCTTCGGCTTTCTTGCCGAAGATAGCGTTCTTGATCGAGCTGAAGATAGACATGGAACACACTCCTGAACTGTCCGCGAATCGGAATGATTCGCGCAAACCCCTGATGCAGCTGCCCTAGCAGGTTTTTGGTACGGTTGCAGCGATTTAGCTGGGCGGCGCGGAAATGTAGCGCGCTACGTTCTGCGCCAGCACGTCGAGCGGAACGTTGCCGCCGCCCACCACCGCATCGTTGAAATCGCGCAGGTCAAACCCCGCGCCCAGTGCGGTTCGCGCCCGTTCGCGCTGGGCCAGGATTTCGCTGTGGCCGACCTTGTAGCCGCAGGCTTGGCCGGGCCACGAGCAATAACGGTCGACCTCGGGGGCAACCTCGCTGACGCCCGAGCCGTTGGTCGTCGAAAACCATTCGATTGCCTGCGCGCGGGTCCAGCGTTTGGCGTGAAGGCCGGTATCCACCACGAGGCGGCAGGCCCGGAAGGCGATCGACTGGAGATAACCGAGCTGCCCGACAGGATCTCCGTCATAGGCGCCCAACTCGTCGCCAAGCGTCTCGGAATAGAGCGCCCAGCCTTCGGAATAGGCGTTGAAGGCCAGCAGTGTGCGGATCAGCGGTAGGCGGTTGGCATATTCGCCCTGCCACACGTGGCCGGGGATGCCCTCGTGGAAGGCCAGCGTCGCCAGCGAATAGCGGCTGTGCCGGTCGGTTGAACCCAGGTTGAGCCAGATCTTGCCCGGCACCGTGCCGTCGATCGATCCCGCCCCGCCATAGGCTCCGGGCGCGCCCGGCTCTTCGGCGGGCGGAAGCCGCCGGATTTCGAGATTGCCCTTGACCAGGGTGCGGAAGGCCTGGGGCAGCTTGGTGCGGATGAAATCGATCTTCGACTGCATCAGCGCGATGATTTCGGCCCGGCCTGCGTCAGTATTGGGGAACTGGAAACGCTTGTCGTCGCCCAGCGCGGCCATCCGCGCGCCGACGGTGCCGCTGGTATAGCCGAGCTTGCGCAGGATCGGATCCATCCGCGCGTTGAGCTGGGCCAGCTGATCCAGCCCCATCGCGTGGACCTCTTCGGGCGTGCGGGTGGTGGTGGTGCTCGCGCGCAAGCCCCAGGCGTACCATTCGTCGCCGCGCGGGCGTGCCCACATTCCGGCATCGTCGCTGGCCTTGCCGCGCTGGCTCTTGAGTTCGCGCAGCTGCCGGGCGAGCGCGGCGGCGACGGGCCCGCTCACCGCTTCGTGCGCACGGCGCTCCCACTCACCGGGAATTGTCTTGGTCCGCCGTGCGAGCGACTGGACCATGTCGCCGCCCTTGGCGGCGTCGCCAAGCGCCAGTTCCATCTGGCGGATCGCCTTGTCGAGCAGGAACGAAGGCGCGATCGCACCGATCGCCCCGGCGGTGGACAGGCGGTCCAGCTCGCCATCGAGCTGGACCGGCAGAGCGGCGAGCCGCGCGAGGTAGGCCTCGGCATCGGCGGCATCGTGGACCGGGTGATCGCCATCCAGAAAGCGCGGCGTATCGAGATAGGCGCCCACGTTCTGGATCACCACGTAAGGCGTGTTGCGCCAGCCGCCGACCGCGACATCGCCGTAGGGCAGGGCGAAACCATCGAGGGCTGTCGAGAACGCGCTTTCGACCACGGCCAGGCTGGTGCGGGTTTGCGGAGAGAGGCCGGCAGTATCAAGTCGGCGCGCCGTCTTGAGCGAATCGCGCAGCAAGGTCGCGACCTTTGCCTGACCCGCCGCGGAGCGATCCCCCAGCTGTCCGCGCAAGGCCGATCGTGCGCCGGTGTCGATGCCGAGCGAGGTCGCGCCCTCGGGGCTCATTTCGAGCAGTTTCCAGGCGACCGATTCGAGAAAAGCCTCAGGTGAAGCCGCCGCTTGGGCGCTTGCCAGCGGTGCGTGACAGGCGGTGAGTGCGGCGCTGGCGGTGCCGGCACCGAGCAGTGCCAGCGTGCGACGGCGGGTAAGAGTCAGAGATTCCATGAACACTTCCTGCGCGGGCCGGGCGGCTGTGTCAAATTCCCACAGGCTACGAAAAACATCGGCCCAGAGGGCTGGCCAGTGCCGCCAATCCTGCGTTAAGCACTCACTTAACAGGTCAAGCCGGGTCGCGCGGTGGAGAGTCCAGAATGGCAGATATGGATGTGATGGAAATGCTGCGGCGCAGCGGCGGCCTTGATGCCGTCTCGAAGCAGTTGGGAATTCCTCCGGCGATCGCGGCTGCGGGCGCCGACGCGCTGCTGCCGGCGGTGCTGGGCGGATTTCGCAAGCATGCCGATGGCGCTGGCGGCGGTGACGGCGGGCTGGGCAGCCTGATCGGCATGCTCGGTACGCTGGGCGGCGGGGCGCTTGCCGCCAATGTGCTTGGTCCGGATGAAACCGATGTCTCCAAGGGCAACGACGTGCTCGGCCAGATTTTCGGGTCGAAGGATGTCAGCCGCTCGGTTGCTGCCGATGCCTCGGGAAAATCCGGAATCGACGCCGAAACGCTCAAGAAGATGCTGCCGCTGCTGGCGATGCTGGTGGGCGGGTACCTGTCGGCGCGGGCCGGGGGCAGCGGGGCCGAGGGCAGTGGCGGGCTTGGCGGACTGGGCTCGATCCTGGGCTCGATGCTCGGCAATTCTGCCGGCAGCGCCCCGGCACAGGGTGGCGGTCTGGGCGGTCTCGGTTCGCTGCTGGACCTCAACGGTGACGGCAATCCGCTGGACGACATCATCGGCATGGCGGGCAAGTTCACCCGGTGACGGATACGGTCCTGTCGGTGCTGGTCCTGGCGTCGATCGCCCTGGTGATCGGCGCAGTGGCCTGGTGGCGGCGCGGCCAGCGCAAGCAAGCGCTGCTGATGGCGCTGCTGGCGCTGGTGATCGCCGGAAATGTCGCCGTCTGGGTCGTACCCGATGCCAACGGCGTTGCCCCGGTCCGGTCCGAGCTCAGATAGCTCAGCGGATCGGGCAGTCCGGCGCGAGGCGCATGTCGAGATAGTTGTCGACCGAGCGCATCAGGTCGTTCATTTCAGTTTCGAAAAAATGGTTCGCCCGGGGAATTTCCTCGTGGTGGATGGTGATGTGCTTTTGCGTGCGCAGCTTATCGACCAGCTTCTGCACCGCGCCCGGGGTCACCACCGTGTCCGCCGCCCCCTGGACAATGATGCCCGACGCCGGACAGGGGGCCAGGAAGCTGAAATCGTACATGTTGGCCGGCGGAGCGACCGAGATGAAGCCGCGTATCTCTGGACGCCGCATCAGCAACTGCATGCCGATCAGCGCGCCGAACGAATAGCCCGCGATCCAGGTGGTGCTGGCTTCGGGATGGATCGACTGGACCCAGTCGAGCGCGGCCGCAGCATCGCTCAGTTCGCCGATCCCGTTGTCAAAGCTGCCCTGGCTGCGCCCGACCCCGCGGAAATTGAAGCGCAGCGTGGCAAAGCCGCGCGCCTGAAAGGTCTTGTACAGCGCCATGGTGATCCGGTCGTTCATCGTCCCCCCCGCCTGCGGGTGCGGGTGAAGGATCATCGCCACCGGCGCGCGCGGGCGACTGGCAGGCTGAAAACGGCCTTCGAGACGGCCTTCGGGGCCGGGGAAAATCACTGCGGGCATCGTCTGTCTGCCTATTCTTGCTGGCCCACGCACGCGGCATCCGGGGAATTCTCGGACGCCGGACCGCTTTGGGCTAGGATCGGGAAGCAGGCGCTATATAGAAACGAGCGTCTGAAAAGCAACGATTGCGAACATGTCCGCCCAATTCATCTACCTTGACCACCAGGCGACCACTCCGCTGGCGCCCGAAGCGCGCGCGGCGATGCTGCCATGGCTGTCGGGTCCGGAGTCAATCGGCTTCGCCAATCCGCACTCGATGCACAAGGCCGGCAGGGCCGCGGCGGCGGCGGTAGAAGTTGCACGCGAACAGGTGGCCGCGCTGTTGCCCAAGGGTGGCCGGGTGATTTTCACCAGCGGAGCGACCGAGGCGCTCAACCAGGCCATCCGCTCGGTGCCGCGCGGGGGAATCGCCTGCTCCGCGATCGAGCATTCGGCCGTGTTCAACTCTGCGCTGGCGAGCGGCGCTGCGGTGCAGGAGCTGCCGGTCGGCGCCGATGGGCTGGTCAATCCGGAAGCCGCCTTTGCCGATGGGACCGGCCTGGTCGCGGTGATGCAGGTGAATAACGAGATCGGCACGGTCCAGCCGGTCGCCCGGTTGGCCGAGCGCGCGCACGAAGCAGGGGCGCTGTTCCTGTGCGACGCGGTGCAGGGCGCGGGCAAGCTGACGCCGCCGGAAGGTGCCGATCTGATCGCGATCACCGCGCACAAGCTTTACGGCCCCAAAGGCATTGGCGCGCTGTGGGTGCGCGACGGGGTGGCTATTGCCCCGTTTGTTGCGGGCGGCGGGCAGGAAAGCGGGCTGCGATCGGGCACGCTGTCGCCTGCGCTGTGCGCCGGGTTCGGCGCGGCGGCAGCACTTGCGAAGTCGCGGATGGAGGCTGACTTTCAGCACCTGTCGGGCCTTGCCGCACTCGCCCGTGCGATTCTGACACGCTGGACGGTCAACGGCAGCGAGACCGCGCGGTGGCCGGGCAACCTCAACCTGCGCCTCGACGGTCTCAACTTTCCGCGGCTGCTCAGCGATTGCCGCAAGATTGCCTTCTCGGCGGGCTCCGCCTGTGGCAGCGGCACTGGAGCGCCCAGCCGGGTGCTCAGCGCAATAGGTCTGGAACCGCACGAGGCGCGCAATTCGATCCGTTTGGGTTTCGGCCGCTATACGACACGCGACGAGGTTGAAACGGCTTGCCGCGCAATCGAAGCGGCGGCGCAAGAACAGGGTGTCTGATGGTCAAGGTTACTTTCGTTACTGCCACTGGGGACCGGGTCGAGGCGGAAGGCGCGCCGGGGGAACGGCTGCTCAAGGTGGCCCAGCTGGCCGACATGCCGCTGGAAGGGACCTGTGAGGGGCAGATGGCCTGTTCCACCTGCCACGTGATCGTGGCCCGCGATTGGTTCGACCGTCTGCCCTGCGCCAGTGACGACGAGGAAGACATGCTCGACCTTGCCGCCGGGGTCGCGCGCACCAGCCGCCTTGCCTGCCAGATCGAGCTGACCGCAGAGCTTGACGGCCTCGAAGTGCGAATTCCGGGGGAAAGCCGCGACATGCAGCGGCGCTGACCCTTGGCGAGAGGAATCGCCCCCTGCTAGGGCGGCGCCAGCATGACTACCGATACGACCGAACCCGATCCCTTTGACGCCATTGTCGACGCGCCGTTCGATTCCGCGCTGTCGGAGCGCTATCTGGTCTATGCGCTGTCGACCATCACCGCCCGGTCGCTGCCCGATCTGCGCGACGGGCTGAAGCCGGTTCATCGCCGTCTACTTTGGGCGATGCGCCAGCTGAAGCTCGACCCCACCCAGGCATTCAAGAAGTCGGCCCGCGTGGTCGGCGACGTGATCGGCAAGTATCACCCGCACGGCGACCAGTCGGTCTATGACGCGATGGTCCGCCTCGCCCAGGATTTCAGTCTGCGCTATCCGCTGGTCGAAGGGCAGGGCAATTTCGGCAACATCGACGGCGATAACGCCGCTGCCTACCGCTATACCGAAGCGCGCCTGACCAAGACCGCGATCCAGTTGATGGCCGGGCTCGACGAAGGCACGGTCACCTTCATCCCCACCTACAACGGCGAAGAGGAAGAGCCGGAGATCTTCCCTGGCCCGTTCCCCAACCTGCTTGCCAATGGTTCCAGCGGGATCGCGGTTGGCATGGCGACCAACATTCCCAGCCACAACGTCGCCGAGGTGATCGACGCGACGCTGCTGCTGATCGACAACCCCCATGTCGAGCACGCTCAGCTGATGGAGGTGTTCAAGGGGCCGGACTTTGCCACCGGCGGCGTGGTGGTTGACAGCGCGGCGGCGATTTCGGCCGCTTACGAGACCGGCCGCGGTGCGTTCCGGGTGCGCGCGCGTTTCTCATGCGGGCGCGAGGGCGATGGCCGCTGGGAGGAGAGCGGGGTCGAAAAGCTCAGCGGCGGGCAGTGGCAGCTGGTGGTCAGCGAGATTCCTTACATGCTCCAGAAGGGCAAGCTGATCGAACAGGTCGCCCAGTTGATCGCCGACAAGAAGCTGCCGATCCTGGAGGACATCCGCGACGAGAGCGACGAGCAGATCCGGCTGGTCTTCGTGCCCAAGAGCCGCAACGTCGATCCCGAACTGCTCAAGGAATCGCTCTACAAGCTGACCGATCTGGAAAGCCGGTTCAGCCTCAACCTCAACGTGCTCGATGCCAAACGCACGCCGGGCGTGCTGGGGCTCAAGCTGCTGCTGCAGGAATGGGTGATCGCCCAGATCGACATCCTGCTGCGCCGCAGCCAGCACCGGCTGGAAAAGATCGCCGCGCGGCTCGAACTGCTCGACGGCTATATCATCGCCTACCTGAACCTGGACCGGATCATCGAGATCATCCGGACCGAGGACGAGCCCAAGGTGCTGATGATGGCGGAATTCGGCCTGACCGACCGCCAGGCCGAAGCGATCCTCAACATGCGACTGCGCTCCTTGCGCAAGCTGGAGGAAATGGAGCTGCGGCGCGAGCGTGACGGGTTGCTGGCCGAAAAGGAAGAGCTGGAGAAGCTGCTCGAAAGTCCCGCCCGTCAGCGTACCCGGCTCAAGCGCGATCTCGCCAACCTGCGCAAGGACTATGGCGAGGATACCGCACTCGGCCGCCGCCGCACCACCATTGCCGAGGCCGCGCCGACGGTCGAATTCAGCATGGATGCGATGATCGAGAAGGCGCCGGTGACGGTGATCCTCTCCGCCAAGGGCTGGATCCGCGGCGCCTCGGGCCACGAGGCGCTGGACAAGGAATTCAAGTTCAAGGACGGCGACGGCCCCGCCTGGGCGCTCCATGCCCAGACCACCGACAAGCTGCTGATCGCCTGCGACAACGGCCGGTTCTACACGCTGGGCACCGACAAGCTGCCATCGGCGCGCGGGTTTGGCGAACCGATCCGGACAATGGTCGATATCGATGCCGAGGCGCAGATCGTTGCCCTGCTGGTCTATCGTCCCAAGGCGCAGCTGCTGCTGGCGAGCAATGCCGGGCGCGGCTTTGCAGCGGAGGCGGACGAGCTGCTCGCCGAAACCCGCAAGGGTCGGGGGGTGATGACCACCAAGCCGGGCGTGAAGCTGGCTGTGGTGCGCGAAATTCCGGCGGAGCACGATCACGTCGCGGTGGTGGGCGACAACCGCAAACTGGTGCTGTTCAGCCTGGAAGAGCTGCCGGTGCTGGCCAAGGGGCAGGGCGTAACGCTGCAGCGCTACCGCGACGGCGGGCTGGCCGATGCGACGACGCTCAAGCTGGACGAGGGGCTGAGCTGGCGGATGGGCGGCGAAACCGGGCGCACCCGCACCGAAGGCGACATGCGCCTGTGGAAGGTCGCGCGCGGGGCCGCCGGACGGCTGCCGCCCACCGGGTTCCCTCGGGATAACAAGTTTTAGCCTTTGATGGCGGGCACCAGGTGGAGTTTCCCCTTGTCGACCCGCCAGCTGGCCAGTTCGGACAGCAGGTTCATGCCGATCACGTTGGTCTCACCCGACTCCTCGGGGTTGATGACCACCTCAAGATTGGCGACTTCGATCGAACCGAAGCGCAGCCGTCGCGCGGTGCCAAAGCGGGCTTCGATTGTCCCGTTGGCAGTGTCTAGCCGGACCGGCATCCGCGAGGGATCGGGCTTGATCCCGGCCGCCGCTGCGGTCTGCGCCGAGATGCTGGTATAGGTCGCGCCAGTGTCGATCAGGAAATCCTGTTCCGTCGCGTCGATTTGGACGTTTGCCCAGTAATGTCCGTCGCTCTCCAGCGGCACGACAGTTTCGCCTCCCTCGATCTGCACCGTCGCATCGCGCGCCATGCTGCTGCGCACATCAGAGCGGGTGGCGTGGAACGCCGCGGAGATGATGGTGAGCAGCAGTGCGGCGACCATCCCTGTGTAACCCGTCAGCCGCAACACGCGCCCGGCGCGCGGCGAGCTGTGCTGGATCATCCAACCCAGTGAGGCGACAAGAATGGTCACCACGGTGAGCGCAAGTACGGGCTGCGCGGCGAGGAAGCCGATCAGATCGGCGAAGCTCACGGCTGCAAGCCTTCAATTTCGGCGTCGAGCAGTGCAGCGACCCGCCCGGCGTCAGGAAAGCCCCCCGCAACCCAGCGGACTTCGACAGCCTGCAGAATGCGGGCCACCTCGGGTCCGGCTTTCACCCCGCGCGCGACGATCTGGCCGCCTTTGAGCGGGAAGACCGGGATCTCCCAGCCGTCCAGCGGGGCAGTGCTCGCGCCGGCGAGCAGCAGCCGGTCCAGCGCGGCTTCGCGGCCAAGGCGATAGGCGAGGGCGCGGGCCGCCAATGGGGCGGTCTGTTGGTCGCGCCCCGCCGCCAATGCCAGGCGCTTCTTTTGCGCGCCGGACAGACGGAACCGGCTGGCTACGGCCTCGGCCAAGGGTACATCGGCGGGCAGCAGCGCGGCCAGGCGACGTAGCGGATCGGGGGCGACGGACTGCCGCGCTTCCTCTGCCACCAGCGCGGTCAGTGCCGCGACATCGGCTTCGGGAAGCACCACCGCCAGCACCCCCAGCTCGGCCATCCGCGCCACTGTCGGTGCCGGATCGGGCAGGCCGAGGAGGTTCATCATCTCCATGCCGACCCGCTCACGCGACAGACCCTTGAGCATTGCCGCCAGTTCGGCGCAGGAACTTTCCGATTCCAGATCAACCGGTTGGCTACCGAACCGCGCCTGAAATCGGAAGTAGCGCAGTATGCGCAGGTGATCCTCGCGGATCCGCTGGCGGGGATCGCCAATGAAGCGCACGGTGCGCGCGGCCAGATCGTCCAGCCCGCCGAAATAGTCGAACACCTCGCGCGTTGCCGGATCGGCGTAGAGCGCGTTGATCGTGAAATCGCGCCGGGCTGCGTCATCCTGCCAGTCGCTGGCGAAAGCCACGGTGGCGCGGCGGCCATCGGTCGACACGTCATGGCGCAACGTGGTGATCTCAACCGGACCCTGCGCCAGCACGGCGGTAACCGTGCCGTGGTCGATCCCGGTCGGCACGACCTGGATCGCGTGGGCCCTCAGCCGGCGCATCACTTCGTGCGGATCGAGCGGGGTGGCGATATCGACGTCCTTGACCGGTATGCCCAGCAACGTATCGCGCACCGCGCCGCCGACATAGCGTGTGTTCTTTGCGCCGAGCGCTGCGATCAGCACGGCAAGGTCGCTGCGGTTCAGCCAGGCGGCATCGGGCAGACGCGTCACCACGCGATCCGCCGCGCCAGGTTGGAAATGATCCCCGCGGTCACCCCCCAGATCCGGTGTTCCTGCCATAGGATCTCGGTGTAGCGCCTTTCCTGTCCCTGCCAAAATCCGGAGTGCAGCGTGTGATTGCCGGGGTCGAACACGAAGTCGACCGGGGCTTCGAACCAGGCGGCGACTTCGGTCGGGCTGGGGCTGAGTTCGATGTCGGGCGGGACCACGGCGATCACCGGGGTGATCGCATAGCCCGACCCGGTGCGGTACACGTCGCTGGTGCCGATCACGGTCACGTCGCTGGCGGGGATGCCCAGTTCCTCGTGCGCCTCGCGCAGGGCGGCTTCCACAGCATCCTCGCCAGGGTCGATCTTGCCGCCGGGAAAGGCAACCTGCCCGGGGTGCGAGCGCATGTTCGACGGGCGGTGGATCAGCAGGAAACCGGGCCGTTCGCGCTCTGTAATCGCGGCCAGCACGGCGGCGGGACGCAGTTCGGCTCCGGCGAAGTCGGACTCGTCGCGCTGCTCGACTTCGCGGGCGTGACCTTCTTCGTGCAGACGCCGCAGACGCTGGGTGAGGGTCATTGCGGCACCAGCGAAAAACGCATGCCGCGGCTGGCGACCGTAAGGTCGTCCGCCGCCAGCGCGACCAGTTGCAGCCAGGTCGACCGGTTGATCCGTGCCTCGCAGCCGTGGCGCACGGCGAGATAGAGCGCGGGCGTTTCCGCGTCGCCGCGCGCGACCAGCGGATGGTCCGGCCCGGCCACTACGATCTCGTCCGTGTTGAGGCCAAAGGCCAGCGCGCCGTCCCGATGGGTCACGTCGGTCGCCTGGAACGCCGCATCCTCCACCGCAATCGCCTGCTTTTCGAACGGCGTCACCAGCCAATGCTGGCGGAGGGCATCGCGCCAGAGCAAACTTGAAAAGGCGCGGACCATCGCCGGGCGGCGGATTTCCCCGCCATCGTGAAACCACCGGCCGTCGGCCTTGATCAGCATCAGGCTGTCCCCGGACACCTGCGGATCCCATTGCTCGACCGGCGGCAGCTTGCGCTGCGCGGTCAGCGCGGCAATCTCGGCAAGCGACAGCGTGGCAAGATCGGGCGGCGGCACATAGGGCATCGGCACAGCGATGCCAGATCGCCCTAGCGCCGCCAAGGCCCCAGCATGCCTTCCTTGGGGAGCACCGACGGATTGTCGCAGCGCGCCAGCAGGCGGCGGGGGTCGAACGGTCCGGGCAGGGACCATCCGGCCGTGGCGGCGTTGCTGAAGCCCCAGAACCGGCCGTAGTATTCCGGATCGCCGATCATCACCTGCGGCAGCGGCGCCTGCGGCGACAGTGCGCCCAGACTGGCGGTCATCAGTGCCTTGCCGATCCCCTTGCCCTGGGCCTCGGGCAGCACGGCGACCGGGCCGACCATGATCAGCGGATGTGCGCGTCCGGCGCCATCGGTCAGCGCCACCGGCCAGCACTGGATCGTGCCAACCAGATGGTCCTCGCCGTCGATCGCCGCGAAGCTGAGGCCGGGCAGCCAGTCGACCCCGTCGCGGACCGTGTAGGCGGTGCGCTGACGCCGCTCCGGCTCGAACGCCCGGTCGAGCAGCGCCTCAACCAGCGCAGGATCGACATTGTCGAGCGGGATCAGGGTCAGGGCCTCGGTCATCGAGGCGGGCCGATAGGGGGTGGGGGCGACCTTGTCTACTTGCGTGTCAGGCGCAGCAGACGGCCGTCTTCGCCGTCTTCGAGCACGAGCAGGGCGCCATCAGGTGCCACTACGATCTCGCGGATGCGCTTGCCCATGGGATAGCGGGCCTCCTCGATCGCCTGCTCGCCGTCGATCCGCACCCGCACCAGGCATTCGCAGCCCAGCCCGGCGATCAGCGCCTGATCCCGCCATTCGGGCCACATCTTGCCACTGTAGAAGACGAAATCGCCCGGCGCGATCACGGGGTTCCAGCTGATTGCGGACTGGGCGAGGTCGGGGCGGGTGCGGTTGCGCGGAATCGGTTTTCCGCCGTAGTGGTCGCCGTCCGAAACCAATGGCCAGCCATAGTTCTGTCCGGGCTTCACCAGGTTGAGCTCATCGCCGCCCTGCGGACCATGCTCCAGATCCCACAGCCGCCCTTGCGCGTCGAACTTGAGGCCCAGCACGTTGCGGTGGCCATAGGACCACACCTCGGCGCCGGGATCGCTGCGCCCGGCAAACGGGTTGCCTGCGGCGGGGCTGCCATCGCGGTTGAGCCGCAGGATCTTGCCGAGGTTGGTCGACAGGTCCTGCGCGGGGGCAAATTTCTGCCGCTCGCCCGAGGCAAGGAACAGGAACTTGCCGTCGGGCGAGAAGACAATGCGGTGCGAATAGTGCCCACGTCCGCTGACCTTTGGACTCTGCCGCCAGAGTACCTCCAGCCCAGCCAGCTGTGCGGTGGGGCCGGCAACCAGCGTGGCCCAGCCCAGCGCCGCACCGCGCTGGTCGCCCTGGCCGGCTTCGGCCCAGGTCAGATAGATCAGCCCGGTGGCGGCGAAATCAGGCGCCAGCGCGACATCGCCAAGTCCGCCCTGGCCACCGTAGTCGACGCCCGGAACACCGGTAACGGGGACCTTGCGGCCGTCTTCAAGCGAAACCAGCCACAGCTTTCCGGCCCTTTCCGTCACCAGCGCCTGCTCGCCGCCGGGTAGCAGGGCCATCGCCCACGGCTCGGCGAAGGTGGCAATCGGGGTGCGGGCGAAAGCCGGGCCGACTTCGCGGGAGGTTGCCACGCTATCCCCAGCCGCAGGGGCGCTGCAGCTTGCCGCCAGCAGGGCGAGGGGGGATAGGGCGGCGAGGAGCTTTGCGGTCATGCCCGGTATCATCGCCCAACCCTTTCTGCTTGCCAAGACCGGGCTGGTGATCGGCGTCGACGAGGCCGGGCGTGGTCCGCTGGCTGGGCCGGTGGTGGCCGCCGCCTGCGCGCTGGGCCCCGATGTGCCGACCGGGCTCGACGATTCCAAGAAGCTCTCGGCCAAGCGTCGCGCGGTGCTGGAGCCCTTGATCCAGCGGACCTGCCACTGGGCGCTGGGCGTGGTCGATGCCGACGAAATCGACCGGATCAACATCTTCGCCGCGACCATGCTGGCGATGACCCGCGCGGTTGAAACGCTGGTGAGGGCGCTCGGTGCCAATCCGGACGAAGTGCTGATCGACGGCAACATGACACCGCGCGGACGCGTGGCCGAATGGCGCTGGAATGCCCGCGCCATTGTCGGCGGCGACGGGCTGGAGCCCTGCATTTCCGCTGCCTCGATCCTCGCCAAGGAGCACCGTGACCGGATCATGCGCGCCGCAGCGGCAGAGCACCCGCACTACGGGTGGGAGCGCAACATGGGCTACGGTACCGCCGAGCACCTCGCGGCACTGCGCAGCCATGGCCCCACCCCGCTTCACCGCCGCAGCTTTGCGCCGGTGGCGCAGTGTGCATTCGTTCCCTGACAGGACAGGCGAAAAAAGATCGCCGCAGAGTCCTTGCTGCCACACCACCAGATGTTGAGTCCATCGCTGCCCGGCGGACTCAACATCGTGTGCCGGACTCGTTCCGTTCCGCGTCCGGTAACGATTCGATAACCATGAATCGCTAGGATTCCTGCGGAGTCGCTGCTTGACGGCGGCCTGTGGATAACTCACCCTGAGGGTTCACGAAGGGGGTTCGACGAAAAACATGGGTCAGATGCTGGTTGGTGAAAAGGCGCGGTTGCGCGCTGCACAACAGGTTGCGCGCGCCGATCTGCCACTGGGGCGGATCCTCGATGGCGACTGCATCGAGGCGATGCGCGGCCTGCCCGATGCCAGTGTCGACCTGATCTTCGCCGATCCGCCCTACAACCTGCAGCTGGGCGGCGATCTCAGCCGGCCGGACGGCAGCCATGTCGATGCGGTGACCGATCACTGGGACCAGTTCGACAGTTTCGCTGCCTATGACGCCTTTTCGCGGCAGTGGCTGACCGAAGCGCGGCGGGTGTTGAAGCCTAACGGATCGCTGTGGGTGATCGGATCGTACCACAACATCTTTCGCCTGGGGGCGATGTTGCAGGACATGGGGTTCTGGATCCTCAACGACATCGTCTGGCGCAAGGCCAACCCGATGCCCAATTTCAAGGGCACGCGGTTCACCAACGCCCACGAAACGCTGATCTGGTGCTCGATGGGAGAGAAGGCCAGGTACACGTTTAATTACCGTGCAATGAAGACATTGAATGACGAACTTCAGATGCGATCTGACTGGGTTCTGCCGATCTGCGGGGGGCAGGAACGGCTCAAGCAGGGCGGCCACAAGGTCCACCCGACCCAAAAGCCCGAGGCGCTGCTTTACCGGGTGATGCTGGCCACCACCAACAAGGGTGACGTGGTGCTTGATCCCTTCTTCGGCACCGGCACCACCGGGGCGGTCGCCAAGCGGCTGGGACGCGAATGGATCGGCTGCGAGCGTGAAAGTGCCTACCGCGCAGCCGCGCTGGAACGGATCGAGCTGGCCCTGCCGCTCGATGAAAGCGCGATCACCACGATGCAGAGCCCCAAGTCCGCTCCCAAGGTAGCCTTCGGGACGCTGGTCGAGACCGGCTGGATTGCGCCGGGCACGGTGCTGAGCGACAAGAAACGCCGGACCATGGCCACGGTGCGCGCTGATGGCTCGCTGGTTTCGGGCGGCGAAAGCGGCTCGATCCATGGGCTGGGCGCTAAATTGCAGGGAGCGCCCAGCTGCAACGGCTGGAGCTTCTGGCACATCGAGCACGAAGACGAATTGAAGCCCATCGACGCGATCCGGCAGCGCTATCTGCTGGCGACCGAGGATTGACCCTGACTCACTACCTCCGCCCGATTGCCCTGTCTGACAGCCCGCAGGCCGAAGACGGCGAGGCGCTGCGGCTGGCGGGCGGGCTGGTCTACGCCAGCCGTTTTGCCCTGATTGAGCGTAACGGCGGCACAGTGACTTCGCGCACCCGCTATTCGCTGCCCGAGCTGCGCGTCGCTCTGCCCGGTCTGCCCGGGTCGGTGCAGGAGCAGTTCGACAACCTTCAGCGTGTTCACGCACCGCTGCACTGCGGCGCGCGCACGATTCGGCTGGATCAGCCGCAGGTCGTGGGGATCCTTAACATCACGCCCGACAGCATGTCGGACGGCGGGCAGTTCATGGACAATCCGGACATCGCCCAGGCTCATGCAGCCGCGATGCTCGAGGCCGGGGCTGCACTGGTCGATGTCGGCGGGGAAAGCACGCGGCCGGGTGCGGCGGCGGTGTGGGAAGGCGACGAACTCAAGCGGGTAATTCCTGCCATTGAGCGGCTTGCCGCTTCGGGTGCGGCGATCAGCATCGACACACGTCGCCCTGCGGTGATGGAAGCCGCGCTGGCCGCTGGAGCGCACATCCTGAATGACGTATCGGCGCTGCGTCACGATCCGCGCAGCCTGGAATTCGCCGCCCGATCCGGCGCGCCGGTGGTGCTGATGCATGCGCCGGGCGAGGGTGAGGATCTTCACGCCAGCGCGGCCTATGCCGACGTGGTACTGGACGTGTTCGACTGGCTGGCCGCGCGCCGCGACGCCGCTCTCGCCGCAGGGATCGCGCGCGAAAAGATCGTGCTCGATCCGGGAATCGGGTTTGGCAAGGAAGTCGCTCAGAACCTGGCATTGATGAACGCTCTGCCGTTGTTCCACGCGCTGGGTCAGCCGCTGCTGCTGGGCGCAAGCCGCAAGCGGATGATCGGTGCACTGTCGAACGAAGCGCCCGCTCACCAGCGCCTGGGGGGAAGCCTGGCGCTGGCGATCAAAGGCATGGAGGCCGGGGTGCAGCTGCTGCGCGTTCACGATGTCCCCGAAACTGCGCAGGCATTGCGCGTATGGCGCGGCCTGCGCGATGCGGCCTTGACCGATTTCAGCCAGTTAGCCGGGTGACACCGCCGATCCGGCCAGCAATCCGCCGTCGATCATAAACTCCGCTCCGGTCAGATAGGCCGCCTCGTCCGAGGCAAGCATGACCGCCACGGCGGCCACTTCCTCTACCCTGCCGAAGCGCCGGAGCGGGGTGTCGGCAACAAGGGCGGCCATCCGCTGATCGCGGTCGGGACCGTCGCCCAGCATCGGCTCCCACATTTCGGTCAGGATCGCGGCGGGGTGGAGCGAGTTGCAGCGGATCGCCCAGCCGTTTTGCGCGCACCACAGTGCGACCGATTTGGTGTGGTTGCGCACCGCCGCTTTCGAACTGGCATAGGCCGCCGCGCCGGGTATCCCGACCAGGCCTGAGCGGGATGACACGTTGATGATCGATCCCGCGCCCTTCGCCTGCATCGCCGCTATCGCATAGCGGCAACCCAGAAAGGTGCCGTCCAGATTGGTGGCGTGGACCGCGCGCCAATCGGCCAGGCTGGCGTTCTGGGGATCGTGCGGGCCGGGCGAGTCTTCGAACCCGGTGATCCCGGCGTTGTTGACCACCACGTCGGCCTGCGGAACCGCGCGGGATAGCGCTGCCCAGTCCGCTTCGTCGCGCACGTCGAGGTGCAGGAACTGGCAGCCGATC
>JABFRE010000265.1 GCA_013141325.1 Novosphingobium sp. | reverse complement strand
ATCACTCACGCGGCATTGCTGGATCAGGCTTTCGCCCATTGTCCAATATTCCCCACTGCTGCCTCCCGTAGGAGTCTGGGCCGTGTCTCAGTCCCAGTGTGGCTGATCATCCTCTCAGACCAGCTAAGGATCGTCGCCTTGGTGAGCCATTACCCCACCAACTAGCTAATCCTACGCGGGCCCATCCCTCGGCGATAAATCTTTGGACCGAAGTCATCATCCGGTATTAGCAGTCATTTCTAACTGTTATTCCGAACCAAGGGGCAGGTTCCCACGCGTTACGCACCCGTGCGCCACTAGACCCGAAGGTCTCGTTCGACTTGCATGTGTTAGGCATGCCGCCAGCGTTCGTTCTGAGCCAGGATCAAACTCTCAAGTTTGTGTCACGATATGCACGGCACGGAGCAAGCCCCGCCAACCGCGATACCGAACTTCAGGAGCCGATACCTGCACTTGTCAAACGTAATGGATACGAAGGACATATGAGGTAACGACTTAAACAACCCATACACGGAGCCTGAAGCTCCCCGGATGGGGCGCCGTCGCCCACATGTCCCTTCATCTAAAACCAACAATGTCAAAGAGCCGCCGACAAAACGAGGCGGACAACCATCGTACCCCGATTTGTTGACCGGGGGACTGTTGTCCGTCGATTGTGGCGACCGTAGCGTTTCTGCCGTTTTTGGCGGCGTCTGCGCTGCGGTGACCGGGCCTCTAAGGGGGACCTCCGATTCGGTCAACGACTTTTTGCAATTTTATTTCAAAATTTCCGAAAGGCTCGGAAATCCGGGCTTTGCGTACGGCGTCCCTGAACGGCCCATCCGGCCCGGGCCGATCCGGTCTGCGAAACGGCCTGGCGCGAGTCGGCGCCTGGCACACACGGAATGTTTACCGTAATCACCTAGGACGACAGGCGGCGCCCGTGCCCCTTTGCCGCTGAAAACCGAGGATTTGTTTACCACATGCCGAGTCCGGCCATCACCGTTGCGATGAGCGTCTTCAACGGCGAACGCTTTCTGGCCGCGGCCATCGAAAGTGTGCTGGGGCAAAGCTGCGGCCAGTTCGAATTCCTGATCCTCGACGATGGCTCGAGCGATTCAAGCCGGGCGATCTGCGAAGGCTATGCGGCACGCGATTCGCGGATCCGTGTGATCGCCCGGGAGAACCGCGGCCTGGTCGCCAGCCTCAACCAGTTGCTGGACGAGGCGCAGGCACCGCTGGTGGCGCGGATGGACGCCGACGACATCTGCATGCCCGACCGCTTCGAGCGACAATTGGCCTTTCTGACGGCGCGGCCCGACCACGGCGTGATCGGCAGCCTGACCACCGACATTGACGAACAGGGTCAGCCATACCCGCTGACCACCGCCGAGCATCCGCTGACCCACGCGGAATTCCTCGAACGGATCGAAAGCCGCGGGCCGCTGCTGGCCCATCCCACCGTGATGTACCGGCGCGCTGTGGTGCGGGAGGCGGGCAGCTATCACGCGGCCTTCCAACACTGCGAGGACTATGACCTGTGGCTGCGGCTGGCGCATCGCACGCGGATCGCCAATCTGCCGCAGCGGCTGCTGCGCTATCGCCATTATTCCGGGCAGGTTTCGAACCGGCACGCGCTGGAGCAGCAGATCGGCGTGGCGGTGTCGCACATCGCCTACCGCGAACGGCAGGCTGGGCGGCCGGACCCGACCGAGCACCTCGCCGTCCTGCCCGCGATCGACCAGCTCGACACCCTGTTCGGCCGCCCCGGTGTTGCAGCCGAAGTGCGCGGGCGGGTTGCGCGGGCGCTGCTCTATTCGCGTTCGGAGATGAGCGGCAAGGGGTTCGACCTGCTGCTTGAGCATGTCGGCGAAGGCGGACGCGGAGCCGATCTCTGGCGCACTGCCGCCCGGCTGGTCAGTTTTGGCCAGCCGCGCCGGGCCTTCAAGCTGGTCGCCGCGCTGGCAGGCGCCTGAGCGGCGATGAGCATCCGTCGTGCCGCCGTCTGGTCGCTCGCCTCGCAGTACGCGAGCTTTGTGATCCAGTTCGCCACCAGCGTGATCATTTCGCGGCTGTTCCTGCTGCCGGCCGATGTCGGGCTGTTCTCGATCGCGCTGGCCGCAGCGATGATGGTATCGATCTTTCAGGATATGGGGATCAGCCGGTTCGTGACCGGTCAGCCGGAAATGCGCGACGACCACGTCCGCGATTACGCCGCAGTGGCGGTGGGGATCGGCTGGCTGGTCGCCGCCGCCGTCGCACTGGCCGCAGTACCGCTGGCCCGCTTCTATGACCACCCGGGGCTGACCCCGTTGGTCCTGATCATCGCCGCCGCCTATCTGGCCATACCCTTTGCGATTGTCCCGGCGGCGCTGCTGACCCGGGCGATGAACTTTCGCGCGCTGTTCGCGGCCAACGCCGGCAGCGCGCTGGCGGGCGGCGCGGTCGCCGTGGCCTGCGCGGCGCAGGGCGCCGGACCTGCTGCGCTGGCCTGGGGCATGTTGGCAACGTCACTGACCCGACTGGCCGTGGTCCAGGCGGTCAGGCCGGTCCTGCCCCGACGGCCCCGCAGCATGGCGGCAATTCGCCCGATGCTGGGTTTCGGAAGTTCCGCTTTCGTCCTCAGCCTGAGCGGCGCGGTGGGGATGCGCAGCCAGGATCTGATCATCGGCCGGATTCTGGGCCTGACCGCCACCGGTCTGTTTACCCGGGCCAGCGCGCTGGCCGGGCAGATGTCCAACCTGGTGGTGGGAGCAATCAACGGGGTGTTCTACCCCGCCTTCGCCCGCAAGCGCGACGAAGGCGAGCCACTGGCCGAGCCCTATCTCCATCTGGTTGCCTGCAACACTGCACTCAACTGGGCGGCGGCGGCGGGGCTGGCGCTGGCGGCGGAGCCGGTGGTGCAGCTGCTCTATGGTCCCAACTGGGCCGAGGTTGCGCCGCTGCTGCGCTGGACCGCGATCGCCGAAGCGTTCTTCTTTGCGGTGCCGCTGCAGATGGACATCCCGATCCTGCTGGGGCGGATCCGCACGCTGGTGTGGATCAACCTGATCGATACCGCCGCGACCATCGCCATCCTGGCGGTGTTCAGCCTGTGGGGTCTGGAAGCGGCGGCGGTCAGCCGGCTGGCAGCAGCAGCGCTGTGGTTCGCCATCTATATCACCTATCTCGCCCGCCTGCTGCAGCTGCCGATAGCGCGGCTGGCCGGGGTTTACCTGCGCAGCGCCCTGTGCGCGCTCGCTGCCGGAACGCCGCTGCTGATCGCGCGGCAGCTGGGCGTGTTCAGTGCCGACATGGGCGTGGTTCCGCTCGCCCTGCTGTGCGGCGCAGGCGTGCTGTGCTGGCTGGCCGCGCTGCGGGTGCTGGGCCATCCGGCCTGGCAGGAGGTGCGGCTGGCCCGCGCGGCACTGTCACGCAACGCGCCGCTCCAGGCACCGGTCTAGCCGGACACGATCCGCAGATAGGCCCAGGCCACGCGCAGGTTCAGCTCGGCGCGGAACCGCTCCGCGCGTCCCTTGCCCGGCAAAGCCAGCGCGGCGGCGTCCTGCACCAGCTGACGCCAGTACCAGGGTCGCCGCAGCAGCGACGGCGCGCCGGCCATCCGGTCGCACACCGCCAGATCGCGCCCTTCGCGCGCGGCCCAGCGGCGGAAATAGTCCTGCGTGACCCGTTCGGGCTGCATTGCATGGTCGACCACCAGATCGGGGCAATAGAACCCCTGTTTGCCGTGCGTCTGAAGCCACTGGTTGAGCCAGCGGTCCTCGGCGGTGGGCAGGGCATCGGGATAGGGGCCGACGGCATCGAAGATCGCCCGGCGCAGCGCGCAGTTGCCTTGGGTCAGCATCGCGGAAAAGCCGGGCGCGAAGCGCCGCCGCTCGGACCCACTGTCGATGATCCCAAGAACCCCGCCAAAACCGCCCGGCAGCCAATCGGGCAGCTCCGGATTGCCCAGCGGCCTGACGGGACCAGCGATGTAATCGGTCAAGGGATCGGCAAATTCGCCAGCGATGGTTTGGAGCCAGCGGGGATCAATCCGCTCGTCATCGTCGAAAAAGGCGATCGCTTCTGCGCTGGCGCTGGCGATGCCGCAGTTCAGCGCATGCTGCCCGCCGGGCCGCGCCTCGTACAGCGGCACCAGCCGGTCCCCATGGCGCGCGGCCAAGCCCCGCAGCACCCGCGCGGTATCATCGGTAGAGGCATTGTCCACCACCAGCAGCCGCGCCGACAGGCCGGAATGGTCGGCGGCGAAGAACGAGGCCACCGCGGCTTCCAGCATCGCGCTGCGGTTGTGGGTGCGCAGGATCGTGTCGATCCGGATCATGCCTGGCCCAGCCGTCCGATCGCCTGCCGGGTCAGACGGCGGTACATCCCCCGATCGTACCGGCACGTGCCAAGGAAATGGACGAAGGCGGCCCCGGAAACGTCAGGCTCGGCCCAATAGTTGATGTAGCGGTCATAGGGCAGCAGGAATGCGTCCGGCTCATTGGCGACCACGAAATTGGAGGTCACCTGTTCGGTGCCCCATTCCTCCCACCGGGCACGCCCGAGCAGCCGTTCGGATTCCAGCGAAAACGCCTCGGCCAGCGCGCGGCCCTCGGTGGAGGGCGCGAAACCGGCAAAGCCCGAGCAGCCCCGGGCATAGCGCAGATCGCCGCGCGCGGGCACGCGGATCTGCTCCATCACCTGCTCGATCGCCGATTGCACGTGGACCCGTCCCGGTCCGGCAACGGCGCGCGCGGCGGTGGATACCTGGGGCAGCGGCAGGATTTCGGATTCGGCCGCACCGCGCAGGGTGAAGCTGCGCCCGTGGTCAATCGCCGCCACGACTTCGGGAACCGGTCCCTGCGCCAGGGTATCGGAATCAATCTGGATCACATAGTCGCTGCGGCGCAGATCGAGGATGGTCAGCAGCCGCTCCCACGTCCCGCCGCGCGGGCAGGGACCGGTGTCGACCGAGGCAATGGCGATGATCCGGGGATCGTCCAGATGCCGCGCCAGCACAGCCTTGTCAGCCGCGCTCAGCGTTCCGTCGTCGAGGATCACGAAGCGCCCCCGGCCAAGCTGGGCATGGAGCGACTTGGCCGCGACCAGATACGGCAACAATACCCGCGTGCCGATCATCGAGAACAGGATCAGGCCATCATCGGCGGCACGCACCGGCGGCGTCGCCAGAATGCCCTTTGCCGCATGGGCGAAGTGCCATTCGCGCAGCTTTCGCAAGACTTTGGCGGAGAGGTTGACCATAACCGTCCCCTAGCACCACCCCCTTAAGCAATGGCAAATGGCTCGACCGGTCGCCGTACCGGTTCGACGGGAAACATGGAGACATCGGCCAATCGGTGCTATCCTGCGCGGCGGGAGAACAACCATGCCGATGCATCCGCTTCTTGCGCCGCTGATTCCGCTGGCCGCAGCCATTCCCGTCCTGACCGGGCAGATCGGAGGGCAACAAAGCTCTGAAACCGAAGTGGTCGGCCTGCAGCGCGACACCATGGGGCGGATGACCGTGCCGGTGCGGATCGCAGAGCGTGGACCCTATGATTTCCTGATCGATACCGGATCGCAGAATACCGTGATCAGCACTGATCTGGCCGCGCGGCTGACCCTACCCGTCGGCAAGCGCGCCCGGCTGATCGGCGTGGCGGGATCGACCATGGTCGATACGGTCGAGCTCGACCAGCTCGATCTCGGCAAGCGCTCGTTCTACGGCCTGCTCGCTCCGCTGCTCGACGGCCGCAACATCGGTGCCGACGGGATCCTGGGGCTTGACAGTCTGCAGGGCCAGCGGGTGGTGATCGACTTCGAAAAGCGCCTGATGGCGATCGACGATGCGAAGCGCCCCGGAGTCAACAGCGGCTATGAAATCGTCGTCACCGCCAAGCGGCGCTCCGGCCAACTGATCATGACCGACGCCCGGATCGACGGCGTCTGGACCGATGTGGTGATCGATACCGGCGCCGAAAACACCATCGGCAACCGCGCGCTCCAGCGCGTCCTTGAGCGTCGCCACCGCAAGATCGACCAGTTCATGTTGGGCAGCGTGACGGGGCAGCAGATTCTGGCCGACATTGGCCAGGGAGCCAAGCTCAACGTCCAGGACATCGACATCAACAACGTGGTGGTGGCCTTTGCCGATTCCCCGGCTTTCGGCGCGCTGGGACTGGAAAAACGCCCGGCGATCCTGCTGGGCATGCGCGAACTGAAGGTGTTCAAACGGGTGGCGATCGATTTTGCCACGCGGCGGATCTATTTCGACCTGCCCGCAGGCGCAGACAGGGACAGCACGCGGCGGTAACGGCCCGGCGCTTTGCGTCCCGGCGATTGATCCCTACATAGCGGGCGATGCGTCCCGATTTCCCCGCCACCCCTGCCCGCGATGCCCGCCATGACGGCTGGTCGACGCTGCGCCGGTTCCTCCCCTACCTGTGGCCGCGCGACAACCCGGCCCTGCGCGGACGCATCGTGCTGTCGTGCCTGCTGATCCTCGCCTCGATGGCGGTGACCATGGCGCTGCCCTATGCCCTCAAATGGGCGATCGACGCGATGAGCGTAACGGGCCCGGCCGCGTTTCAGGCCGCGTTCGCGCTGGTCATCGCCTATGGCGCGGGCCGGTTCGGTGCGGTGGTGTTCGACAACCTGCGCAACCTCGTGTTCGAGCGGGTGGGCCAGGACGCTACCCGCAAACTGGCCGAGGATGTCTTCGCCCGGCTCCACCGCCTGTCGCTGCGCTTCCATCTCGCCCGCCGCACCGGTGAGGTGACCAAGACAATCGAACGCGGCACCAAGAGCATCGACGTGATGCTCTATTTCATGCTGTTCAACATTGTCCCCACGGTGCTGCAGCTGCTGATCGTCGCGGCGATCTTCTATGCCAATTTCGGCTGGGGTCTGGTCGCAGCAACCGCCGTGGCGGTGGTGGCCTATATCTGGGTCACCCGTACGATCACCGAATGGCGCACCCAGCTGCGCGAGGAAATGAACACACTCGACGGGCAGGCACTGAGCCGCGCGGTCGATTCACTGCTCAACTACGAAACGGTGAAATACTTCAGCGCCGAACCGCGCGAGGAGGCCCGCTATGCCCAGGCGACGCGCGCCTATGCCGATGCTGCCGTGAAGAGCGAAAACAGCCTTGCCGCGCTCAACATCGCGCAGGCGCTGGTGGTCAACCTGCTGATGGCGGGGGCCATGGCCTATACCGTCTGGGGCTGGTTCAAGGGGCACTATTCGATCGGCCAGCTGGTCTTCGTCCAGACCTATCTGACCCAGCTGTTCCGCCCGCTCGACATGCTGGGCATGGTCTACCGCACGATCCGCCAGGGCCTGATCGACATGGCGGCGATGTTCCAGCTGATGGACTCAGCGGTCGAAGTGCAGGACCGCCCCGGCGCCCCGGCGCTGGTGATCCGACGCCCGACGCTGACCTTCGACAACGTGGTATTCGGATACGAGCCCGACCGCACGATCCTGAAGGGGCTGAGCTTCGAAGTTCCGGCCGGGCATCAGGTGGCGCTGGTCGGCCCATCGGGTGCGGGCAAGAGCACCATCGCCCGGCTGGTGTTCCGCTTCTACGATCCGTGGGAGGGGCGGATCCTGATTGACGGGCACGACATCCGCGACGTGACCCAGGCGAGCCTGCGCGCGGCGATCGGGATCGTTCCGCAGGATTCGGTGCTGTTCAACGAGAGCATCGGCTACAACATCGGCTATGGCCGCGACGGCGCCGGGCCTGACGAAGTTGCGGCGGCAGCGCGCGACGCGGCCTTGACCGGGCTGATCGAACGCCTGCCCCAGGGCTTTGACACCCAGGTGGGCGAACGCGGGCTGAAACTGTCGGGCGGGGAGAAACAGCGCGTGGCCATCGCCCGCACCCTGGTCAAGAACCCGCCGATCCTGCTGCTGGACGAGGCCACCAGCGCGCTCGACACCCGCACCGAGCAGGAGATTCTAGCGACCTTGCACGCGGTTGCCGAAGGCCGCACCTCGCTGTCCATCGCCCACCGGCTGTCGACCGTGGCCGATGCGGACACGATTCTGGTGCTCAACGAAGGCCAGCTTGCCGAACAGGGCACCCATGCCGCGCTGCTGCGCAAACGCGGGCTCTATGCGGAAATGTGGAACCGCCAGGCCGAGGCGGTCGAGGACGCAGGGGTGCTGGCGGAGTGAGCGCCCACGATATTGAGCTGATGGCACGCGGCGGGACGCTGGCGTTGCTTGCCTTGTGGTCGTGGCTGCTGTGGCGCGACAGCCGCCAGCAACTGGCCGCGCGCTGCGCGATCGCGATGAACATCGGGATCGTCTGCTATCTGATCGTCACCACCGCCTGGGAAACCGAAACCAGCCCGGTCGGACTCATTTTCTCGCTCGGGGCCGGGGCAACGCCAGCGCTGTTCTGGCTGTTCGCCAAGACCTGGTTTTCGGACCAGACCCGGCTGCGCCACCGCGACCTGGTGCTGGTCGCGCTGTGGACGGCCAACGTGCTGGTGATGCAGCTGTCGTTCCAGGCCGCGCCGGAATTCGTCGCCTATCCGGCGATCGTGTTCCGGCTGGGGATGTTCGGCTTCGGGGCGGCCGGGCTGTGGCACGCCTGGCGCGGGCGCGAAGGCGATCTGATCGAAAGCCGCCGCAGACTGCGGTTCTGGATGATCGTCACGGTCGGCCTCTATGTGCTGGCCATCGGCGTTGCCGAACCGGTGGTCTATCGCGGCGGCGCGCCGCATGCGATCCTCTCGCTGATCGCCGGCAGCATCGTGTTCGCCACGCTGGGTCTGTGCGGCGCGATGTTCGTGGCCCGGCGCGACGACCTGTTCGGGCCGGAACCGGGGCGCCCCGATGATCGCCCCGATCCCGCGCAGGCTGTGGACGACCCGCTGGTGGCCCGCTTGCTGAGCCATATGGAGCGCGAGCGTCCGCACCGCGACGAAGGCCTGACCATTGCCGCTCTGGCGGCGCGGCTGGGCGAGCAGGAATACCGCCTTCGCCGCACGATCAACCGCGCGCTGGGCCACCGCAATTTCGCCCAGTTCCTCAATTCGTGGCGGCTCGACGAGGTGCGGCAGGCGCTCGCGGATCCGGCTCAGCGCGAGGTGCCGATCCTGACCATCGCGCTCGACGCCGGGTTCGGCTCGCTCGGCCCGTTCAACCGCGCCTTCCGCGAGGCGGAGGGCATGACCCCCAGCGAATACCGCGCGGCGGCGCTGGCCGATTCCGGAATCGGCTAGCCGGTTTCGAAACCGGGGGAGCATGTCTGGCGCTTTGCTGGCACTCAGCGGGCAACCGCAACGCTGGAGACGCCCGATGGCTCAGCCGACCACCCTGCTTCAAACCGCTCAGGACATTGTCGTGAGCAGCTTCACCTTCGACATGGCCCGCTATCTGATCGCCGCTTCGCTGATCGCAGGACTGGTCTGGCTGCTGCGCCGGACCCGCTGGGCCAGTCGCAAGATCCAGCGCCGCGAAGCCACCCGCGCCGACCTTTCCCGCGAAGTGTTCGCCGCGATCCGCACCGTGATCGTCTATACGGTCATGGCAGTGCCGATGGTCTGGGCATTCCGACACGGCTATCTGCACGAATACCGCGAGCCGATCGGCGCGCTGGCCTTCGGCGGCTATCTGATGGCGATGGTGCTGGCGCACGATACCTGGTTCTATTGGAGCCACCGGGCGATGCACACCCGGCCGCTCTATCGCGCGTTCCACCGCTTTCACCACCTGACCATCACCCCGACTGCCTGGACCGCCTACAGCTTCGCCATTCCCGAGGCGGCGGTGATGTTCCTGTTCATGCCGGTCTGGTTTGCGCTGGTGCCCACCCCTGTGCCGGTGGTCTTTACGTTCCTGGCAATCATGATCCTGCGCAACTGCATGGGCCACGCGGGTCTGGAACTCCACCCGCGCGGCTGGGCCAGCCATCCGGTGCTGAAGTGGATCAGCACGACCACCCATCACGACATGCACCACGGCACCAGCTATGCCCACAACTACGGATTCTACTTCACCTGGTGGGACAAGCTGATGGGCACCGAGCACCCGAACTATGTGGCCACTTTCGACCGCGTGACGGCGCCCGCAACCAGGGATCAGCCCTTCACCACGTCCGCGCCACCCCAGACCACCGCCTGAGCCGCCTTCATGCACTGCGCCTCGTGATCGAAGGCCAGGCTGGGCGAACCGTAGAGCCGCCAGCCCTGCTCCAGCGCCTCGGACACACGCTCGCAAAAGGCGCGGTCGTCCTTGCCGGTCAGCAGGCGGTAGATCGGGCGGTCTTCGGGGGTTTGGTACATGTCAGTCAGTCCAGTCATGCCGTTGACGCGCGCCAGCAGATCAGATCGCCGTCTTCGGGATCCGTGCGGCTGCCGGCTTCGGCAAAGCCGTTGACCCGCAGGACGTGCTGCGATGCCGGGTTGTCGACCGCGGTTTCGGCCAGCACTGCGTCGACCCGGCTGTCTTCGCGCATCAGGGTCAGCAAATGTCCGGTCGCGCGGCTCGCCACGCCGCGACCGCGGTAGGACGGGGCCACACCGTAACCGATCCTGACGGTGCGGTCTTCCGGCACGGCAACCAGCGAGATGAGCCCTGCGAGGCAGCCATCCTCGACGATTATCCAGGCATTGGGTGCGAAATTCTGGCCGATCCGGTCCGACAGCTCGGCGAGCATGGATAGTACCGGTGCTGGCGCAATGTCGCTTTCGGCCAGCGCTGCCGCGCCCGGCGGCACCTGTCCGGCGATGAGCGCGGCAAAGCTATCGGGGCCCGTCTCGACCAGCACGGTGCTCACAGGATATACTTCGACAAATCGGTATCCTTCGCGAGGCCCGCCAGCCGCTCGGCGACATAGGCTTCATCGACGATAACCGTCTCGCCCGCCCGGTCTTCGGCTTCGAAGCTCAGCTCTTCCAGCAGCCGCTCCATCACGGTCTGGAGCCGCCGCGCGCCGATGTTCTCGACCGCTTCGTTGACCTGGCAGGCGATCCGCGCGACTTCGCGGATCGCCTCGGGTGTGAAATCGACGGTCACCTGTTCGGTGCCGAGCAGGGCGGTGTACTGCTGGACCAGGTTGGCGCGGGTTTCGGAGAGGATGCGGACGAAATCGTCCTCGCTGAGCGCCTTCAGCTCGACCCGGATCGGCAGGCGGCCCTGCAGTTCGGGCAGCATGTCGCTGGGCTTGGCCACGTGGAACGCGCCGCTGGCGATGAACAGCACGTGGTCGGTTTTCATCGGCCCGTATTTGGTTGCCACCGTGGTGCCTTCGATCAGCGGCAGCAGATCGCGCTGCACCCCTTCGCGGCTGACCGATCCGCCGCGCACGTCGCTGACCGCGATCTTGTCGATCTCGTCGATGAAGACGATCCCGTTGGTTTCCGCGTTCTGCAGCGCCACCCGCGCAACATCGTCCTGATCCATCCGCTTTTCGGCTTCCTCGTCGACCAGCTTGGTCCAGGCCTCGGGCACCTTGAGCTTGCGGCGCTTCAGGTTTTGCTTGCCCATCGCCTTGCCCATCATTTCGGACAGGTTGATCATGCCGATCCCGCCCGGCATTCCAGGGATGTCCATACCCAGCCCGGGGCTGTCCTCCACTTCGATCTCGACCTCGGTGTCGTCCATCGCCCGCTGGGCAATGCGCTGGCGAAAGCTCTCGCGGGTCGCTTCGGAGGCGCCATCGCCGACCAGTGCCTTGAGCAGGCGGTCCATCGCGCCCTTTTCGGCCGCCTCGCGCACGGCTTCGCGGCGGCGGTCCTTTTCCAGCCGGATCGCCTCTTCGACCAGATCGCGGGCGATCTGCTCGACATCGCGGCCGACATAGCCGACCTCGGTGAACTTGGTTGCCTCGACCTTGACGAACGGGGCATCGACCAGCTTGGCCAGACGGCGGCTGATCTCGGTCTTGCCGCAGCCCGTGGGCCCGATCATCAGGATGTTCTTGGGCGTGACCTCGTCGCGCAGCTCGGGCGACAGGCGCTGACGCCGCCAGCGGTTGCGCAGGGCCACGGCCACGGCCTTCTTGGCATCGGCCTGGCCGATAATGTGCTCGTCGAGCGCGGCGACGATCGCCTTGGGGGTCAGGTTGTCGTTCATCGGATCAGATCGTTTCCACGGTGACGCGGTCGTTGGTGAAGACGCAAACTTCGGCTGCCACCGCCATGGCGCGGCGGGCGATCTTTTCCGGATCGTCCTCATAGTCGGTCAGCGCCTTGGCGGCCGAAAGGGCATAGTTCCCGCCCGATCCGATCGCGGCGATCCCTTCTTCGGGCTCCAGCACGTCGCCGTTGCCGGTCAGGATCAGCAGCACATCCTTGTCGGCGACGATCATCAGCGCCTCAAGATTGCGCAGGTACTTGTCGGTGCGCCAGTCCTTGGCCAGCTCCACCGCCGCCCGCATCAGCTGCCCGCGGTGCTGCTCCAGCTTTTTCTCGAGCCGTTCGAACAGGGTGAAGGCATCGGCGGTGGCCCCGGCAAACCCGGCAATGACACTGCCATCACCAAGCCGCCGAACTTTGCGCGCGTTCGGCTTCATCACTGTGTTGCCCATGGAAACCTGCCCATCGCCGGCGATGACGGTCTTGCCGCCCTTCTTGACGCCGATGATGGTGGTGCCGTGCCACTGGACCAGGCCGTGGCTGTCGCGAGAGGTGTTCATGCGCTGGATATATGTGCGATCCGGCGCGCTTCAACCTGGGACCAGGACCTAGCTCCCGTTCGGACCACCCGGACCGCCACGCGGTGCGCCGCCAGCGCCGGTGCCGACCGTGCCGATATTCCCGAACAGATCTTCCAGGAACGTGCGTTCGCGGCCCAGCGTCGGGGTCTTGTCACCGTCGGGGTCGATCCGTGCAACCTTTTCGATGCCCGAGCGTTCGATCCCGCTGACATTGCCGTTGGCATCGAAGCTGACCCGGACCACCAGCTGTTCCTTGGTGCGCGAGCTGCCAAACGCCCGCTGCTGGGCGTTGATCGAAACGTAGTACCAGTCCTTGCGGCCAAACTCGCTGATGAAGGTCGGACGGCCAAGGGTCTTTTCCACTGACTGGGCATTGTCGATCCCCGGCTGGACCGAATCGAGCAGCGCGCCATCGACCAGATAACCGCGATGGTCCTTGATCGCGCTGCACCCGCCCAGAGAAATGGCCAGTGCCGCGCCAAGCAGAATTGGAAACCTGTGCTGCATCAACCCGTCGCTCCGATACGCCGCAGGCATTGCCGCCCCGGCTCGTCTGATCTATCGCCCGCGAGCCTTAGGCAACCTTGCCCCGGCTGGCAATCCCGGCCCGCGCGGTCGGCTTGGGGCGATGGGGTTTAATCCCCGCTGAATGATTGAAAGGCCGATGCCGCATGTCCCTTTTTGCCCGCTGGCTTGGCCGGGAACCCGATCCGCGTGAGGCGCTGCGCCCGTTGTGGCATCGCGTGGTCGCGCTGGCGCGCGAACCGGGCTGGTATGCAAAGGGGGGCGTGGCCGACACGGTGGCCGGGCGGTTTGACATGATTGCGCTGATCACCGCGCTGGTCCTGCTGCGAATGGATGGCGATCCCGCGCTGCGCGGGCCGTCGGCCCGGCTGACCGAACTGTTCGCCGAGGATATGGACGGCCAGCTGCGCCAGAGCGGCGTGGGCGATCTCGTGGTGGGCAAGCGGATGGCCAAGCTGATGGGGGCGCTGGGCGGACGGATCGAGGCCTTGCGCAGCGCGCTCGCCGCGTCCGATGACGCCGCGCTGCGCGCAACGGTCGAACGCAATGTTACCCTGATCGAAGGCGGTGATTTGGCAGAGGTCGCTGCCGAAGTGCGTGTGGTCGCGGGCCAGCTGGCCGCGCTCGACAACCCGGCCTTGCTTGCGGCAAGGATCGAGCGATGAGCGAATTCCAGCGAATCTATGCCCTGCGCACCCTGCCATCGGAACCGCAGACGCTGACGGCGACAGCGGACGAGTGCACCGCACTGACCCGGCGCTTTGCGCTGGTCGCGGTCAAGCGCTTCACCGCGACGATCACGCTGGTGGCGGACGGGGCAAACGTGCGGGCGAACGGCACGCTCGATGCCGACATCGTCCAGTCCTGCGCGGTATCGGGTGACGATCTGCCCATGCACATCGCCGCGCCGGTGGCGCTGCGCTTCGTGCCTGCGGGCGCGGATGCTCCCGGCGACGAGACGGTGGAGTTGAGCGCGGACGAGCTCGACGACATCGAAATGGACGGCACCCAGTTCGATCTCGGCGAAGCGCTGGCCCAGGAACTGGCGCTGGCCATCAACCCCTACGCCGAAGGACCGGGTGCCGCCGAAGCGCGGCGCAAGGCCGGAATCGTCAGCGAGGGCGAGGCCGGGCCGTTTGCCGGGCTGGCCGCCCTGAAAAAGAGCCTGGAATAACTCAGAACGGAATATCGTCGTCGAGATCGTCGGCGAAGCCGCCGCCGCCCGCCGCCGCACCGCCGCCAAAGTTGCTGCCGCCGGACTTTTGCCCCCCACCGGAACCCGAACCGCCGCCCCATTCACCGCCGCCGCGCTGACCACCGCCGGCACCTCCGCCACCAGGCGCACCGTCGAGCATGGTCAGCACCGCGCCGGGGCCCTGCAGCACGACTTCTGTCGAATAGCGATCGTTGCCCGATTGGTCCTGCCACTTGCGGGTGCGCAGCTGGCCTTCGAGATAGACCTTGCTGCCCTTGCGCAGAAACCGTTCGGCCACCCCGGCCAGCCCTTCGGAAAAGATCGCCACCGAATGCCATTCGGTGCGTTCCTGCTTTTCGCCGGTGTTGCGGTCCTTCCAGCTTTCCGACGTGGCGATCCGCAGGTTGCAGACCTTGCCGCCGTTCTGGAACGATTTCACTTCGGGATCAGCGCCCAGATTTCCGATCAAAATGACCTTGTTGACGCTGCCTGCCATGATTTCCTCTTTCGCTAGAGCCCGAGCGCGACGGCGCTCCAATAGGTGATTCCCGCGAAGATGTAGGCCAGCGCGAACAGGTAGAGCAACATGAACCCCGGCCATTTCCACCCGTTTGTTTCGCGCCGGGTAACGGCGATGGTGCTCATGCATTGGGGTGCGAAGACGAACCAGGCGAGGAAGGCGAGCGCGGTCGGCAGGCTCCAGTGCACTTTAAGCGCCCGGCTAAGCGCAGCATCCTGCTGCGCTTCGTCGGTATTGGCCACGGCATAGGTGGTGGCCAGCGAAGAGACCGCCACTTCGCGTGCGGCCATCGCCGGGATCAATGCCAGCACGATGTCGCGGTTGAAACCGATCGGTTTCAGACCGACCGCCAGCCCGTTGGCCAGATGCCCGGCGATCGAAGCATCGATCTGGTCCTCACCCGGCGCGGCGCGCGGCACATTGAGCAGAAGCCACAGCACCACGGTAACCGTCAGGATGATCGTCCCGGCCCGCCGCAGGAAAATCCGCACCCGTTGGAACAGGCCGATGGCCATGTCCTTGGCCTGGGGCAGCTGGTATTTGGGCAGTTCCATGATGAACCCGCTGGCCGCACCCTGGGTGACCGAACGGCGCAGCACCAGCGCCACCACCATCGCCCCCACTATGCCAGTCACATAGAGCAGAAAGAGCACCAACCCTTGCAGCCCGATCCCGGCCGCCAGGCTGCGATCGGGAATGAACGCGGCGATGATCACCGCATAGACCGGCAGCCGCGCCGAACAGGTCATCAGCGGAGAGATCAGGATCGTGGTCAAGCGGTCGCGCGGATCGGCGATCGACCGGGTCGCCATGATCCCCGGCACGGCGCAGGCAAAGCTGGAGAGCAGCGGGATGAAGCTGCGTCCCGACAGGCCAACCCGCGCCATCATCCGGTCCATCAGGAAGGCCGCGCGGGCCATGTAGCCCGATGCCTCCATCGCCAGGATGAAGAAGAACAGGATGACGATCTGCGGCAGGAACACCACCACCGCGCCGACCCCGGCCAGGATTCCATCGGTAAGCAATCCGCGCGGAAGACCGGGCGGGAGTTCGGCGCGCACCCAGGCGCTGAGCCAGTCGACCCCGCCCTGCAGCGCTTCGGCGAACGGCGCAGCCCCGGCGAATACCGCCTGAAACACCACGAACAGCGCAGCAAACAGGATCAACGGGCCCAGCCAGGGGTGCAGCAATATCTGGTCCAACTTGGCATGGAGGCGGTGCCGGCTGGATTCGGACAGGATTGCCGCTGCCGCGATTGCCCGCGCCGTTACCCGCCGCTCTGTCATCCCGGCGTGCGGCTGGCGCGATCCCGGTTCCTGATCCTCGGCGCACGCAATCGCCTCTGCCAGATCGATCAACCCGCGGCGGCGCACCGCCACGGTCGGCACCACCCGCACGCCCAGTGCCTGTTCGAGCGCCAGCGGATCGATCACCAGCCCGTCGCGCTCGGCCAGATCGACCATGTTGAGCGCGACCACGGTCGGCCGCCCAAGCTCAAGCAGTTCGAGCGCAAAAACCAGATGCTGCTCGAGGTTCGAGGCGTCGAGCACCACCACCAGCACCTGCGGCGCGGCTTCACCCGGAAACTCACCAAGGATCACCTTGCGAGTCACCTCTTCGTCGGGGCTGTTGGGCAGCAGGCCATAACTGCCCGGCAGATCGGTCAATTCCACCGGCTCACCGCTGGGCAGCAGCACCCGCCCCGCCTTGCGCTCCACGGTCACGCCCGGATAGTTGGCAATCTTCTGGCGCGCCCCGGTCAGCGCGTTGAACAGCGCACTCTTTCCGGCATTGGGATTGCCGACCAGGGCGGCGCTGCGCAGCCGGCTCATCTCAAGCCGGTTCCACGATCATCGCCAGAGCATGGGCGCGGCGCAGCGCCACGGTCATCCGCCCCACCTGCACCGCCAGCGGATCGCGCCCGGCGAAGACCCCGCGGTGCGCCACCGTCACTTCGGCATCGGGCTCGATCCCCAATGCCCGCAGCCGCTGAACCTCATCAACCGCCAGCAACGACCAATCAACCGCAACAATGCGGGCGCGGCTGCCAAGCGGGATCTGGTCGAGTGTCACGTCCGGTCGCTGCCAGATTGGCGGGCTTTTTGCAAGTCATTCGCAATATTGATCGAGATCAATTTGGCACATCGCGAACCGTTCGCCGCAGCGGACGGCGTTCGGCGTCTGCCGTTCAACGCGCCGGATAACGCAGCCGCCCCAGCAGCCGGGCGGGGCTGAAGCCCGCTTCGCGCGGGCGCAGCAGCCGCGCCTTGGCCGCTTCGAACTTCATCACCCCCTCGATCCGTCGATCCAGAAAGGCGCGGGTTTCGGCGTGATCGGGGCTGGTATCGTCGGCAAAGACCGCCAGGGTGGCGGCATAGAGCGTGCCCAGCGTCATCCGCTTGGTGTAATGGTTGTAATCGGTCGCCGTATCGCCGGCCAGCCGCCACATTGCATCGGCGCTGTGCCAACCCAGCCGCAGCGCCCTGGGCGCGTTCTGCGGCATTGCCATGATCGCCAGCGCGCGGCGCAGCGCCTCCTTGTGCGGGGCGATTCCATCGAGGCGGAACTGGACCAGCGTGCGGATCCGTTCGCGGATCTTCATCGCCGCCAGCGTTTCGGCCGGAAGCGCCGCAGCCATGGCCGTATCGATCGATCCGATCCAGGCCGCGATCTGGACCATTGGTCCGCCCTGAAAGGCGAAAACCGCAGCATCGGCATCGATCCCGCGCGATGCCGCCGCCGAGCGGACCGCGGCATCGCTCCACCCGTCCCACACGGCCGCCTCGGCCAGCGCCGGGCCCAGCGCCAGCCGCATTGCTTCAAGCGAGGCAAAGTCCTGCGTCATGACTGGTCAGAACGACGGGCCGTAGGTGGGTTTGTTCTGGCCCGACTGGGCCTTGGCCTTGATCGCATTTTCGATCTCGGCATAGATCGCCCCGCCTTTACCCTCAAGCGCGGCATAGTCGCGCGCCGAACGGCCCGAATTGTCGGCCCGGGTGGGGCTGGCTCCGGCCTTCAGAAGGATGCGGATCATGCCGATGTTGCGGTTGTGGACCGCTGCAATCAGCGGGGTTTCGCCCGCATTGTTGCTTTCATCGACCTTGGCGCCGTGCTGCACCAGCAGGTCCACGCCTTCGACGAAACCGAACCCGCTGGCGACCACAAGCGGCGTTTGCCCCTTGCCGTCGCGGGCGTTGACGTTGGCGCCCCTGCTGATGAAGAATTGCATCCAGGTCAGATCCCGGCGAGCGGTGACGATGTGCAACGCGGTTTCGCCCGACGTGCTGTCGCGGGTGTTGACCAGGTTGGGTCCGCCCTTGGCCAGGGCGTCGGTGACCTCTTGCCCTTCCTTCTTCTTGACCGATTCGAGGAATTTGTAGCTTTCCGAAAACTGGGCCGCAGCCGGCACCGACCAGCCAAGGCCGAAAGCCAGCAGCGGCAGGATTGCCGTCCGGACCATCCGTGAATGCGACACCTTCGAAATTCCTCCTGTTGCCGGCCGGGCCGGGAATCGCGCGGCGCCTGCCGAAGGCTCCTTGCGCAGCGTGGTTTAGCAGAGCATGAACCGCCAGGCTATGACCAAGCCACTGTCTTTTGCGCTGCTCGCGCTTGCCGCCTGCCTCTCCGCCTGCTCTGATCAGGGCCTGGCCCCCGCCCCCGCTATCCAGGGCGTTGATCTGGCCGGAACCCCGATCGGCGGTCCGTTCACTCTGGTCGACAAGGATGGAAAGACGGTCAAATGGTCGGATTTCTCCGGGAAATACCGCACCGTCTACTTCGGCTATACCTTCTGCCCCGACGCCTGCCCAACCGACGTGGGCGTGCTGATGCAGGGCTTTGCCCGGTTCGAAAAGGCCCACCCCGACAGGGCGGCCAAAGTGCAGCCGCTGTTCGTCTCGATCGATCCCGCGCGCGATACGCCGGCCCGGGTGGGCGAGTTTGCCGCCGCCTTTTCGCCGCGACTGACCGGCCTGACTGGCAGCCAGGCCCAGATCGATGAGGCGGTTCGCAACTTCAAGGCGCTGGCCACCCGGGGCAAGGACGTGCCGGGCGGCTATCTGATGGATCACAGCCGCGCCGCCTATCTGTTCGATCCGCAAGGCCAGCCGATCGAAAGCCTGCCGGTGGACAAGAACGCCGAAGCGGTGGCGGCGGACCTTGCCATCTCGGTGAAATGACCCGGCTGCGCGACCGGTTCTGGGATCTGCCGATCGACACGCTGAGCCGTGCCGAGTGGGAGGCGCTGTGCGACGGATGCGGCCAATGCTGTCTGCACAAGGCCGAGGACGAGGACACCGGCGTCATCTATCCCACCAATGTCGCCTGCCGCCTGCTGGACCTGAACACCGGCCGCTGCAGCGACTATGCCAACCGCAAGCGCCGAGTGCCGGACTGCCTCAAGCTGTCGCCGCGCCTCGCGCTTACGATCGACTGGCTGCCTGACACCTGCGCCTACCGGATGCGGGCAGACAATCTGCCGCTGCCCGGCTGGCACTATCTGGTCTGCGGTGACCGCGATGCGGTTCATCAGGCCGGAATCTCGGTGCGCGGCCGGGCGATCAGCGAGGATCTGGCCGGGCCGCTGGAACAGCACGTGATCCTGCCGCCGGGGATGGAGCTGGCCGATGATTGACTGGCTGCTGCGTGACAAGGACCAGCCGCTGCAGTTGGACCTCGGCGGCCGCCTGCTTCCACTGGCGCTACGCCGCACGCCAACGGCGCGGCGGATGACCATGCGCCTTGCCCCCGATGGCAGCGAGGTGCGCATCACCCTGCCGCGCTGGGGACGAAGCGCCGAGGCGCTGCAATTTGCCCGCAGCAAGGCTGATTGGCTGATCGCCCAGCTCGACGCCATGCCGCAGACCGCCGCGCTAGGGCACGGGGCCAGCCTGGCCTATCTGGGCGAACCGCTGACGCTGCGCCACGATCCGGCCGCCGCGCGCCGGGTGACGCTGGGCGAAGGCGAGCTCAGGGTGGGGGGGGCGGCCGAATCGCTGACCCCGCGTCTGACCCGCTGGATGCAGGGCGAGGCCCGGCGGCTGCTCGCTCAGGACCTGTCCTGCTATTGCCTGCGAGCCGACGTGCCGGTGCCGCGGCTGATGCTTTCGAGTGCCCAGCGCCGCTGGGGCAGCTGCGCGCGCGACGGAACGATCCGGCTCAACTGGCGGCTGGTGATGGCCCCGCCGCCGGTGCGCCGTTCGGTGGTGGCGCACGAGGTGACCCACCTGGTCCATTTCGACCACAGCCCGCGCTTCCACGCCCTGCTCGAGCGGATCTACGAAGGTGACATCCGCGCTGCCAATCGCTGGCTCAAGCGCGAGGGGCGCGGGCTCTATGTTCCGCTGGGGTAAGCGCTCCTTAACCATAAAGGCCGACAAGGGCGCCATGGCTCAGCGCCCTATTGCGATACTGGCCCTCCTCGGGCTGTCTTGCGCCGCTCCGGCTGCGGCGCAGGAAACCTGCCGGCTGTGCTACAGCGGCACGACGGTCCCGGGCGAACGCGCGCTGACGATCGAGATCTGGACCGACCTCAATTTCAGCAAGATGGCGCTGGCCGGGCGCAGCGGCGGCAGCGCCCAGATTGATGCCCAGGGCGGCAAGCGCACCGACGGCGGCCTGATCGATCTGGGCGGCGTGGCAGTCAGCGGGCGCGGACGGGTCACCGGCCAGCCGGGGCGCGAGATTCGCGTCGATCTGCCCTCCCATGTGCCGATGACCAGCACCGACGGTGCCAAGGGCGAACTCTCCGACTTTACTTCCGACCTGCCGGCCAACCCCCGCCTCAACGCCAGCGGAGTGCTGGAATTCAGCTTCGGCGCGCGGCTCAACCTGCCGGGCAGCCAGGGAGGGAATTTTCGCGGGCGCATCCCGATTTCGGTCGATTACAACTGACCACTGGCGATTTGGCGCACGCGCGCCTATTGTGCCGTCATGTCTTTCTGGAACAACGTCAGCCCGACCGGGGCGATTTCGGAACTGTGGTCCGTCTTCCAGGACGCCGGGTCCAACCGCTGGCGCTTTGCCGCGCTGGCGGCGGTCGGCACCTTCGCGATCCTGTCGTTGATGAGCGGCGAAAGCTGGAAAAAGGCCCGCCCGCTGCCCGAGATTACCTATATCACCTCGTGGCCCGAGGAGCGGACCGATGCCGAAACCCAAGCTTTCATCAAGGAAAACCAGCGCCGCAAGGATCAACGCGAGGCGCTGCTGAAAGAGCAGGAGAAGGTCGGGCAGGACATGTACATGGCGTTGGGCCGCGCGACCGGTGTCGACGTTGATGCCATGAAGGCCAAGGCCGATGCGGACCGCGCCGCCGCCGAAGCCGCGGCCAAGGCCAAGGCCGAAGCGCTGCTTGCCGCGACCCGAAAGGCGCCGGTTGAACGCTGACGCCGACGCGCGCTGGCTGGATGCCGCAGCCCGGCTTGCCGCGCGCGGTGTGCCGCTGTCGCGGCCCAATCCGGCAGTCGGTGCAATCCTGATCGAGGACGGGCGGGTGATCGGCCGGGGCTGGACCCGGCCCGGCGGGCGCCCCCATGCCGAAGCAGAAGCGCTGAGCGCGGCCGGTGAGCGCGCGTGCGATGCGACGCTCTACGTCACGCTCGAACCCTGCGCCCACCAGTCGGCGCGCGGACCGGCCTGCGCCGATCTGATCGCGGCGAGCGACGTGGCCCGCGTGGTCATCGGCTGCCCCGATCCCGATCCGCGCACCGCCGGTGCCGGCATCGCCCGGCTGCGCGCGGCGGGGATCGCGGTCGATCCGACCGATTCGCAGGCCTGCCGGGACAGTTTGGCCGGATACCTGATCCGCGCCGCACAGGGCCGCCCGCATGTCACGCTGAAACTTGCGCTGTCGCAGGACGGAAACCTGACACCGGGACCGGGCAAGGGCCAATGGCTGACCGGCGAGGCGGCCCGCGCGCATGTTCACGCGGTGCGCGCCCGAATGGACGCGATCGTGGTTGGCAGCGGCACCTTCGCCGCCGACCACCCCCGGCTCGACGTGCGCTTGCCCGGCCTTGCCGAGCGCAGCCCGGAACGCTGGCTGTTGACCGGCGGCCCAGCCCCGCCTGGCTGGCGCGCGCTGGCTTCGCCCCAGGCAATCGGCGCGATGGGGCAGGCGCAGTACCTGATGGTCGAAGGCGGCGCGGGGACGGCACGCGCTTTTCTGGTGGCGGGACTGGTCGACACTTTGCTGCTCTACCGCGCCCCGCTGGTGGTCGGCGGCCACGGACCGGCCCTGCCCGAACTGACCGCTGCCGCGCTGGCGGGCGATCCGCAGTGGCGGCACACCGACACACGCCCGCTTGGCAACGACCGGCTCGACGTTTACCAGCGAACCTGATGTTCACCGGCATAGTCACCGCAATCGGCACGATCCGCGAAACCTCCGACCGGGGAGACCTGCGCGCGGTCATCGCTTGCCCCTACGATCCGGCACAGATCGCCATCGGTGCTTCGATTGCCTGTTCTGGCGTGTGCCTGACCGTGGTTGATCGCGGAGGTAGCCCAGGCGATGGCTGGTTCGCGGTCGATATTTCCGGCGAAACGGTCAGCCGCACGGCGCAAGAGATGTGGAGCAAGGGCCGCCGCCTCAACCTCGAGCAGGCGCTGAAACTGGGCGAGGAGCTGGGCGGACATATCGTCACCGGTCATGTCGATGCCGTCGGCCGGATCACCGCCTGCGAGGAAGTGGGCGGATCGCTGCATCTGGCGGTCACCACCCCGGCCGAGCTGTCGCCGTTCGTGGCCCCCAAGGGTTCGATCACCGTCGATGGCGTCTCGCTGACCGTCAATGCGGTCGACGATCACCCCGACGGCACCTGCACCTTCCACCTCAACATCATTCCCCACACCGCCGAAGTCACCACCTTGGGAGAACTCAAGACGGGCGACGGCGTGAACCTCGAGATCGATGTACTGGCGCGCTATCTGCAGCGGATGGAAATGTTGCGGAAATAGCCCCTCAACTCTGGCTGAGCGGCCCGGCTGCAAACCCTGCCCGTGTAATCTCATAGACCACATGGACGATCGGGCCATTTGGCCCCGCAACTGTCTCGCGTTCGTCGGTCAGCCGCCCGCCAATCTTTTCCATCGCCCGGCGCGAGCGCAGGTTGGTTTCGCCGACGCGGAACACCGCGCGCTCGACCGCCTGCAGGGCATGGGTCAGCATCAGCCGCTTCATCGCGCGGTTCGCCGCCCCGCCCCAGTGGTCGCGGCCGAGAAAAGTCCAACCGATCTCGACCTGCGACGCCTGTGGGTCGTACCCGCGAAACTGCGAGGAACCGGCGACCTTGCCGCTGACCTTGTCAATCGCGATCAGGGCCCCGCCTTCGCGCAGCGCTTCGTCGAAGAAGGCGCGGAACACCGGTTCCTGCCAGCGCGTGCTGACCGGATGCAGGGCCCAGACCTGCGGATCGCCGGCCACAGCATGAAGCGCATCCCAGTCGTCTGCCGCAAGCGGACGCAGCAGCAGCCGATCGTCTTCGAGGATCGGCTGACGGTCCATCAGGCGCTGACTTCGCCGACCGCTGCGATGAATTTGTCGATGTTGCCCATGGTCAGCCCGGCTACATTGATCCGACCCGAACCGGCCATGTAGATGCCGTGGTCGGTGCGCAGCGTCAGGATCTGCTCGCCAGACAGCGGCAGGACCGAAAACAACCCGTTCTGCCCGCCCAGCGGCGTGAAGTCGACCGCGCCGACCCGCCCCGCGGCGGCCAGCCGGGCGCGGACCTGGCGCATCCGGGCGCGCATCGTATCCAGCTCGTCCAGCCACAGCCGGGTCATGGCGTCGTCTTCCAGGATCAGCCGCACCGCCGCAGCGCCATGATCGGGCGGCATCGACCAGGCCGCACGGGCCAGAGCATGGCCGTTGGATATCACCGCGCCCAGCTGCGCGGGATCGGCGACCATCGCATAGACCGCGCCGACCCTGTCGCGGTACATGCCGAAGTTCTTGTCGCACGAATAGGCGATCAACGCCTCGGGCACCGCCGCCAGCACGCGGCGCACGCCATAGGCGTCTTCCTCCATCCCCTGACCAAGGCCCTGATAGGCGAGATCGAGGATCGGCAGCAGGCCGTTGGCGGCGATCAGCGCGGCAATCTCGTCCCACTGGGCGTGGCTGTAGTCGATCCCGGTGGGGTTGTGGCAGCAGCCATGGAGCAGGATCGCATCGCCGGCCCCGGCCTCGGCAATCGCCGCGCGCAGGGCATCCATATCGACCGCGCCGTCGGGACCGGCGTGGCTGAACGTCTTCATCTCGGCGGCAAGATCGGCAAGTATCTGGGCATGGTTGGGCCACGAGGGCACGCCCATCCAGATCCGCTGCACCCCGGCGCGCTTGGCCAGCGCCACCGCCAGCCGCACTCCGCCGGTGCCGCCGGGGGTCTGCATCCCGTCGATCCGACCGTCCATGGTCGGGTTCGCCGCGCCGAACACATAGGGCATCAGCGCGCGGACAAAGCCCATGTCGCCTTCGGGCCCGAGGTAGCTCTTCGAAGACTGCGTCTCGAGCAGCTTCTTCTCCGCCGCCTTGATCGCAGCGAACACCGGCGTATCGCCCTGTCCGGTGCGATAGACCCCTACACCCAGATCAATCTTGTCGGTCCGGGGATCGTCACCATGAAGCTTGATCAGCGCAAGCAGCGCATCGGCGGGCTGGGGCGGCAGGGTGTTCAGCATGGTCCGGCCCTTAGCCCCGGCGAAAGGGCCGGGGCAAGGGCTTTGGTCGGCAAAAGTACCGGATTCAGGCCAATTTTCTCAAAATGGCAGCCAGCGCTGCTTTTGCGAGAACTTCATGTAGCCGGCGTTGATCCCCAGCCGCAGCCCCGCGCCCGCGCGCACCGGGATCAGCACGATGTCGCCGCGCCGCATGTAGCTGGCGTGGAAGCCGCCCACCAGATAGGCCGCGCCTTCGCCCGCCGGGAAGCGCTTGTAGAGATCGTCGGTGTTGTAGAGGTTGTAGACCAGCACGAAGGTGCTCCCCGCATTGGCCCCCGCATCGAACCCGATCGACGGCCCGGTCCAGTAGACCGGACGCTGCCCCTCAACCTTGTGATAAAGCGTCCCCGAACCATAGCGCACCCCCACGCCCAGCGCCCCGCCGCCCTCGCGGCCGACGATATAGCCGTTGGGTTCGCCCTGTTTCTTGAGGATGTCCTTGATCATGGTGGCCAGGCCCTTGGCGCCCTTGCCGAACACGCCTTCGGCCGCGCCGATCAGGTCGTCTTCCTTGTAGGTGCCGCCTTGCTTGGCCGCCGCAGTCGGATCGGTCGAGGCCTGGGCCGCAGCCTGCGCCGGATCGGCGGCGGTTGGCGGCGCAACCGGGTCGACAGCCGGAGTCGGCGCCGCGTCCGGTGCTGCCACAGGAGCCGACGCGGCAGACTTGGTCAGGTCTGCATCGATCGCCCTGTCGGGATCGACCGCCTGCACCTGCGCGCCAAGCGGGGCCGCCACGATTGCCATGGCCCCAACCAGGCCGACCAGCGCGCTGCGCAGAGCCGAAGCAAATCCTGTAGTCATCTGTGCTGTCCTGTTCCGAATGGTGCTGCCGGTCCGGGTCCACGGGCGGACCGGCAGAACGTGCCGTGGCGCCCTAGAGAATCGAAGCGTGGCGGCGCGACAATGAACCGGCGATGAGTGGAGTCGGTTTTGCGGCCAAGCGAGTCCGCAAGCCGCAAAAGTGCTGACAAAATCTTTGCCATCCCCCCCTTGCCGCTCCGCCAAGGCGCCGTTATAGGCCGCCGTTCGCCGCTGCGATCCGGAGACGTGGGTGAGTGGCTGAAACCAACGGTTTGCTAAACCGTCGTACTGGTAAATCCGGTACCGAGGGTTCGAATCCCTCCGTCTCCGCCA
>JABFRE010000229.1 GCA_013141325.1 Novosphingobium sp. | reverse complement strand
GTCTTGCACAATGTCACCCCCTAAGCGGTTTTCAAGCGCGGCGCGCTGTGCGAAGGTCGCAGCGATGAAACTGCTTCGTATCCTGCACCTGTCCGCACCTGCCCTGGCGCTGGTGGCGGCCTTTTCGGGCCCGGCCGCGCCGGTAGGCGCGCAGGTTGAACTGGATCAGCAGCAGGCCTTCCTCGGCTATGTCGAGCTGCTCGCCGCCCGCGCGCGGGGCGAAGGCGTGCGCGAGGCAACGATCAGCCGGATGACCGCAGGCCTCAGCTACAATCCCCGGGTGATCGCGCTGGACCGGGCCCAGCCAGGCTCGACCCCGGGATCGCCGCCGGCCTTCGCACCTTATTACCGCGACCATGTCGATGCCGCTCGGATCGCCGGGGGACGGGCTTCGCTGGTGGCAAGTGCCGGAATCATCCCCAGGATCGAGGCCGAATACGGCGTTCCTGCAAAGATTGTCACCGCGATCTGGGGGCATGAAACGAACTATGGCCGCTACAAGGGCGATTTCGATCTCGCCCGCTCGCTGGCCACGCTGGCTTACGAGGGACGGCGGCGCGAATTGTTTGCGGATGAATTTGTCGCTCTGCTCAAGATGGCAGACCGGGGCGTGCCGCGCGAACGGCTGTATGGCAGCTGGGCCGGGGCCTTCGGCAATCCGCAGTTCCTGCCATCCGTCTACTTGCGACTGGCCCGCGATGGCGATGGCGACGGCGATGCCGATATCTGGAACGACCGGGCCGATACCCTGGCCTCGATCGCCAACTATTTTCGCGATGCCGGCTGGCGGCGGGGCGAGCCGTGGGGCGTGCGCGCGTCGATTCCCGCCACATTCGACCGTTTGGCGATGACGCCCCGGCTCGACGCGCCGTCTTGCCCCCGGGTTCACGTGCGCCATTCGGTGTGGAAGACGGTGGGTGAGTGGCGCGCGCTGGGGGTGGTGCCGCAGGCCGCCATAGGTGAACGGACGCAGGCCGCTCTGTTCGAACCCGACGGGCCGGGAAACGGCGCATTCCTGTTAACCGGGAATTACAGGGTTATCCTCCATTATAACTGCTCGAACTACTACGCTCTGTCCGTGGGGTTGCTTGCAGATGAGATTGCCCGTTAACCGAAGCCTGCCGCTCGCGGCGCTGACCTTGCTCGCGGCCTGCGGCGGGGGCGCGTCTGTGCGCGATGTGCCGCCCGCGGCCGCCAACGGTCCGGCAGCCGACTATCCAATGGTGCTGGGCGCGCCGTTCATGGTCGACGGGGTTACCTATACCCCGGTTGATACCATGAATTATGACGCGGTCGGACAGGCCGGGATCGACTCCGTCGGCGGCGGCGGCATTTCCGCCGCGCACCGCACGCTGCCCTTGCCGAGCTACGCCGAAGTGACTTCGCTGACCTCAGGACGGACCATTCTGGTGCGGATCGAACGGCGCGGCCCGATGGCTGGCGCTGGCCTGATCGACCTGTCCCCAGGCGCAGCGGCCCAGCTCGGCCTGGCAGGCACTGCAAACCCCTCGGTCCGGGTCCGCCGGGTCAATCCACCCGAGGCTGAGCGGCTTCTGTTGCGCAGCGGCCAGCCGGTTGCGCCGCGGATGGACACGCCAAAATCGCTGCTGGCCGTGTTGCAACGCAAGCTGGCGCTGCAATCGGGCACAGCCGTGCCTCCGCTCGAACCCGTTGTCGAGCCGACGCCGACGCCCAGCCCGATTCCGAGTTCCAAGCCGAGCGGCAAACCACCGGTCGTGAAGCCGCCGGTCGTGAAGCCGCCGGTCGTGAAACCAGCGGTCACCAAACCCGAACCCAAACCGGAACCGGCGGTAGCAAAACCCGCCGCCAAGGGCAGCACCTTCGTCCAGGTCGGCGCCTTTTCTAGCAAGGCCAACGCCGAAGCTGCGGCCCGCAAGATCGGCGGATCGGTCAGCCAGGCCGGCAAGTTGTGGCGGGTGCGGATGGGCCCCTACACCGATCCGGACAAGGCCAAGCCTGCGCTGGCGAAGGCCCGGTCCGCAGGCTATAGCGACGCCCGAATCCAGCACGCAAACTGACGCGGGTCCCGCGGTCCGGCGTGCTCGTGCGCCGGACGGGGGGCAGTTTGAAACGACGCATTCTGCCGCTGCTGCTGGCCATGCTGCTGCCTGCGGCGGCAGGCGGATCGAGCACATCGGCCGCTCTGCCCGCGCCTGTACCGCCCGAAATCGCGCGCGCTCCGATTGCACTGCTGGTCGATCTTTCCTCCGGACAGACGCTCTACGCCCGCGAGGCCGAGCGTCGGTTTTTACCCGCATCGATGACCAAAGCGATGAGCACCCTGGTCGCCTTCGATTTAATCGCCGCCGGCAAGCTGGACGAGAACGCCGTCATTGCCGTGCGCCCCGAGACTGCCGCGCGCTGGGCGGGCAAGGGCACCACACTTAACCTGCGAGCAGACGAGCACGTGGCGGTGCGCGATCTGCTGCGCGGCATGGCCACCGTATCCGCCAACGATGCCGCGGTCGCACTGGCCGAGGGCGCGCTGGGCAGCACCGATGCCTGGCTGGCCGCGATGAACGCCCGTGCGCGCCAGCTGGGGATGAGCGGCAGCCATTTTGCCACGCCCAACGGCTTTCCTGACCGCGGACGCACCTATGTCACCGCGCGCGATCTCGTGCGACTCGCCGAAGCCTTGGTCACCGACCATCCTGCGCTGTATCGCCGCTACGTCGGGCAACAGGCTATGGTCTGGCGGGGACAGCGGCTGGCTAGCCACGATCCCTTCGCTGGGGTGCTGCCTGGGGCGGACGGAATCAAGACCGGGCATACTTTCGAGGCAGGGTTCAATTTTCTCGGATCGTTGCAGCGCGGGGGGCGGCGGCTGGTGCTGGTCATCGCCGGGGTCGATACCGAACCGGGACGGGCACAGGCCGCCAAGGCGCTGGCCGAATGGGGCTTTGCCGCCTGGGACAGCCGCACGTGGCTGCAGCCGGGCACGGTCCTGGGCAGCGTCCGTGTGCAGCAAGGGGTCGCGCGCAGCCTGCCGGTAACCGTGCCGCACGGCTATGCACTTTCCTTTGCGCGCGGCGCCCCGCCGCAGGTTTCGGCGCGGATCATCTATGACGGCCCGCTGCGGGCGCCCATAGCCAAAGGCACGCCGGTGGGCCGGCTGGAGGTGCGGATCGCCGAACAGGCGCCCTACACTCTGCCACTGGTGGCAACTCGTGCAGTGGAGCGCGCCGGGCCAATCGACAGGCTGGCCAATGGGCTGCTAGGGCTGCTGCCATGACGCACGGGCGGTTCATTGCATTCGAAGGCGGGGAAGGGGCGGGGAAATCGACCCAGGCCCGTATGCTCGCCGCCGCGCTTGAGGCGCGCGGGATTGCCTGCACTGTCACCCGCGAACCTGGCGGGACCCTCGGCGCCGAAGCCATCCGGGGCCTGCTGCTGGGGACCGAGGGGGAGGGGTGGTACCCCCGCGCCGAGGCGCTGCTGTTCGCCGCCGCACGCTCCGACCACGTCGAAAGGCTGATCCGTCCGGCGCTCGAGGCTGGACGCTGGGTGATTTGCGACCGTTTCGTCGATTCCAGCCGCGCCTATCAGGGCGGGGCGGGGGGCCTTTCCGACGCTGACGTGCTGGATCTTCACCGGATCGGCAGTGGCGGACTGCTGCCCGATCTGACCCTGCTCTTTGAAATTGCTCCAGAAAAGGCGGCGGCCCGGCTGGCCGTCCGCGATGCCGGGCAGGCCGACCGGATCGGCGGGCGCGACGAGGCCTACCACGCCAAGGTTGCAGCTGCCTTCGCCCGCTTTGTCGCAGCCGAACCGGCACGCTTCGCCCGGATCGACGGCAACGCCGATGCCGAAACGGTCCATGCTGCGGTCTTGCAGGCTGTCGCCGCGCTGGCCGATGCGCGATGACCCAGCTTTCCGGTCATGACGCCGCATGGCGGGCCTGGCGCGAGGCGATGGCCTCGTCGCGGATGCACCACGCCTGGATTCTTGCGGGTTCCAAGGGCCTGGGCAAGGGCTTGTTCGCCCGTGCTGCCGCCGCCGAACTGGTGGCCGAACCCGGCGTTCCGCAGCTCCCGGCGGACCGCCACCCCGACATCCTGATCCCCGAGCATCCGCCCGAGAGCAAGGAAGAGGCCAAGAAGCGCGAAGATGGCGCGGAATACCGCCGCAAACGCGCGATCCCGATCGACGAGATCCGCACCGTGCAGCAGCGGCTGACCACCCGGCCGACGCTGGGTAGCCGGCGGGTGGTGATCATTGATCCGGCCGACGATCTTGAAAAGAACGCTGCCAATGCGCTGCTCAAGAGCCTTGAGGAGCCGCCACAAGGCACCTACTTCCTGCTGGTGGCGCACCGGCCCGGACGCCTGCTGCCGACGATCCGCTCGCGCTGCCGGGTACTGCGTTTCGATCCCCTGGCACCCAACGAGATCGAGGCGGTGCTGCGCGATCAGGCCCCCCAGGCCGACGCCGCAGCCCGCGCCGCCGCAATCGCTGCGGCTGACGGCTCACCGGGGGCGGCACTTGATTTCGTGACTCAGGATCTGGGCAAGTTGCATGGCGCGATGCTGCGGCTGGTGGCCGAAGGTGACGAGCATTTCGCGCTGCGCGGTGCGCTGGCCGATGAAATCGGGGTGCGGCCCGATCGCGAGCGACAGCAGGCTGCGGTCGATCTGGCCCGCGCAGTGGTCGCGGCCGAACTCCCCACGGGTAGTCGCGACCGGCAGGACCGGGTAATCGCAGTTCACGGCGAATTGACCCGGCTGGGCGGGCAGGTGACCACCTACAACTTCGATCCCGGCCTGCTGGTGATGGAAATTGGCGCCTTGCTGGCCTCGCTCGCCATGCCTAGAGAAGGCGGCTGACATCCTCTTGAAAGACAAGCCGCCACCCATGGGCGAACCCTATTACATCACCACCGCAATCAGCTATCCCAACGGCAGGCCGCACATCGGCCATGCCTATGAAGCGATCGCAGCCGACGTCATCGCCCGGTTCCAGAGGCAGCTGGGCCGTGATGTCCGCTTTCAGACAGGAACCGACGAGCACGGGTTGAAAATGGCCCAGAAGGCCCGCGAGCTAGGGGTTACGCCGGCCGAACTCGCCGCAGAAATGTCACAATATTTCATCGATATGTGTGACAATCTGAATGTATCCTACGATGTATTCCAGCGCACCACTGAGCCGCGTCATCATGCCGCGACGCAGGAGCTGTGGCGCCGGATGGAGGCCAAGGGTGACCTCTACCTCGACCGCTATGAAGGCTGGTACTCGATCCGCGACGAAGCCTATTACGACGAGAGCGAGCTGGTGGCGGGGGAAGGGGGCGAAAAGCTGTCTCCGCAAGGCACCCCGGTCGAGTGGACAGTCGAGGAAAGCTGGTTCTTCCGCCTGTCGAACTATGCCGGGCCGCTGCTGAAGCTCTACGCCGAACAGCCGGACTTCATCGGCCCCGACAGCCGCCGCAACGAGATCATGCGCTTCGTCGAAGGCGGCCTGCGCGATCTGTCGGTGTCGCGGACCAGTTTCGACTGGGGGGTCAAGGTTCCGGGCCACGACGCCCATGTGATGTACGTCTGGGTCGATGCCCTGACCAACTACCTGACCGGCCTGGGCTTTCCGGATGAGAGCGGCGATTTCGCCCGTTACTGGCCGGCCGACCTCCATCTGATCGGCAAGGACATCACCCGGTTCCATACGGTCTATTGGCCGGCCTTCCTGATGAGCGCCGGGATCGCCCTGCCGCGCCACGTGTTCAGCCACGGCTTCCTGCTCAACCGCGGGCAGAAGGAATCCAAATCGCTGGGCAATGTCACTGATCCGATCGATCTGGCACAGCGGTTCGGGGTCGATACCCTGCGCTATTTCCTGATGCGCGAAGTGGCCTTCGGGCAGGACGGGTCGTATTCGCCTGAGGCCATCGTGATGCGCGGCAACACCGAGCTGGGCAACGCCTTCGGCAATCTGGCGCAGCGCACGCTGGGCTTCATCGCCAAGAACCTGGACGGCTATCTACCGCAGATCTTCGGACACGATCCTGCCGATGCCGACCTGTTCGCCGTGGTCGACAAGGCGGTTCGCACCGACATTCCGCAAGCGTTTGCGGCGCTGGCCCTGCAGCAGGGGATCGACGCGTGGCTTCAGGCGGTGTTCGCCTGCAACGCCTATATCGACGCCCAGGCCCCGTGGACGCTGCGCAAGACCGATCCCGAACGGATGCAGACGGTGTTGGCCACGCTGTACATCTGCATCGCCCAGCTGGGCGCGGCAATCGCACCGGTTATTCCGGACAGCGCCGCGCGGCTGCTTGATGTGATGGGCGTTCCCGCGGAAAATCGCGGATACGAAAGCGTCGGCGGTCACTGGTATTCGCCGGTAGCGGAAAACGATCACCGGATCGTCGCGCCCACGCCGCTGTTTCCCCGGCTTGAGCTGCCCGCCGAAGACGCCTGATGCTGATCGATTCGCACTGCCATCTGGAATACAACGGCCTGGTCGAGGATCAGGCCGGTGTTCTGGCGCGGGCTCGTGCTGCTGGGGTGAGGGGCTTCCTTTCGATTTCCACCCGCCAGCGCGAATGGGACCAGGTGATTGCCACGGCGGAGCGCGAAGCCGATGTCTGGGCCAGCGTCGGGATCCACCCGCATGAGGCCGACGGCCACGCCGATCTGGGCGAAGCCGCGCTGCTGGCCGCAGCCGCGCACCCCCGGGTGATTGCCATCGGCGAGACAGGGTTGGACTTCTATTACGATCATTCCGACCGCGAGACGCAGAAAGCTTTGTTTCGCAGGCATATTTCCGTGGCACGCGAAACCGGACTGCCTCTGATCGTCCACACTCGCGATGCCGAAGACGATACGTCAGCAATCCTGGCGGAGGAGATGGAGAAGGGGGCCTATCCAGCCCTGATCCACTGCTTCACCGCCTCGGCCGGCTTTGCCCGCACGGTGCTCGATCTGGGGCTGACGATTTCACTGTCGGGGATCGTTACCTTCAAGAATGCCAGCGACTTGCAAGCGATTGCAGCGGATTTGCCCGAGGATCGGATACTGGTGGAAACCGACGCGCCGTTTCTGGCGCCGGTACCCCACCGCGGGCAAACCTGCGAGCCGTCCTTCGTGGCCGATACCGCCCGGTTTGTGGCCCAGCTGCGCGGCGTGAGCGCGGAGGCGCTGGCCGAAACGACCACCCGCAATTTCCACGCGCTGTTCACCAAGGCCGCCGCGTGAAGCTGGTTATGCTGGGCAGCGGAACCTCGACGGGGGTGCCGCGTATTGGCAACGACTGGGGCCTGTGCGACCCCAGCGAGCCGCGCAACCGCCGCTCGCGAGTCTCCATCCTGGTCGAAAGCGCGGCCGGGCAGCGCTTGCTGGTCGATACCTCGACCGATCTGCGCGCCCAGCTGCTGGCCACCGGGATCGACCGGGTCGATGCGGTGTTCTGGACGCACGACCACGCCGACCATTGCCACGGGATCGATGACCTGCGCCCGATGCGCTATGGCCGGACCGGGCCGATCCCGGGCTATGCCGCCGGCGAAACCGTGCGGCGCCTGCGCCAGCGCTTTGGCTATGTCTTCGCCGGGCAGCATGGGTACTACACGGTGGTGGAACTCGACACTCTGGACCGGCTGCGGCTGTGCATGGGCTTTGGCGTGGCCAGCTGCCAGATGCCGCACGGACCGGCTGAAAGCACCGCCTACCGTTTTGAATGTGACGGTAAATCAATCGGTTATGCCACAGACTTCAGCGCGATTACCCGCGAAATGGTCGATCTGTTCGACGGCGTCGACGTGTTGGTCAGCGACTGTCTGCGCCGCGAACCGCATCCGACCCATGCGCACCTGGCGATGACGCTGGAGCTGATCGAGGCGACCCGGGCAAAATGCGGCGTGCTGAGCCATCTCGACAAGTCGATGGATTATGTCACGCTGCAAGCCGAGGTGCCCGACCACGTGCTGGTCGGGTTCGACGGAATGGAGATTGCGCTATGAACACCAGCGAGATGATCCTGGCGGTTCTGTCGGCGACGCTGGTGCTGTTCATCAACTGGCGGGCCTTGGCCACATACAATCTTCCGTCTGGCCGGTTGTGGCAAATGGCGGCGATCTGGGTGATGATCATCGTCGCGCTGGCCTTGCTTTTGCGCTTTTTCACTGGATAGGGGCCGCGTTGCTCTATCTATTATTTAACATAATATATATTATCATTCCAATATGCCCGAAAACCAACCAGCTCCCCTCACGCGCCTGCTCGCCATCATGGCGCAGCTTCGCGACCCTTTACGCGGCTGCGAATGGGATCAGGCGCAGACCTTTTCCACCATTGCACCTTACACGATCGAGGAAGCCTATGAGGTGGCTGACGCGATCGAGCGCGGCGACATAGCGGCGCTGAAGGACGAACTCGGCGATCTGCTGCTCCAGGTGGTGTTCCACGCCCGGATCGCTGAGGAAACCGGCCTGTTCGATTTCTCCGCTGTTGCCGCCGCCATCGCCGCAAAAATGGAAACGCGCCACCCGCACATCTTCGGCGATGCCCCGGATCTCGGCCAATCGCGCGAAGAGCGGTGGGAAAGCGCCAAGGCCACCGAACGCGCGGCCAAAGGCGTGGCTGGCGCACTCGACGGCGTAGCCCTCGCCCTTCCCGCGCTGCTCCGGGCGGAGAAACTGCAAAAGCGCGCCGCGCGGCAAGGATTTGACTGGCCCGACCGCAGCGGCCCCGTTGCCAAGCTCCACGAGGAGATCGACGAACTCGCCGCCGCCGGAACAGACACGGAACGCGCAGAAGAGGCCGGCGATCTGCTGTTCGCCGCGGTCAACGTTGTTCGCGCCTATGGAGTTTCGCCCGAAGCGGCGCTGCGCAGCGCCAATACCAAGTTCGAACGCCGGTTCCGCGCGATGGAGACACTGGCTGCCGAGCGGGGGCTAACTTTTGCCGCGCTGACGCTCGATCAGCAGGAAGCGCTGTGGAATGACGTCAAGGCGTCAGATCCGGGCAAACCGGCCTAGCTCGCGGGGCTCGAGCCGCACCTGCAGCCGCCGCAGCGGCCCGCGCTCGTCGTTCCCGGCCTCGCCGTCCTCCACCACGTCGCCATGGGCGTGGAGCCAGGCGATCCGCTGACCATCGCTGGCAGGCAAAACGAAGCTGTGCAGCCGCGCACCTTGGGTAAGCAGCTTGCCAACCGTTTCGAGCAGCGCGCCGCAGCCCTCGCCGGTCAGCGCCGACAGCGGGACAACCAGCTCGTCGGGATGGGCCGCGATCTGCTGGCGCAGGTCCGCGGCCCGTTCGGCATCGAGCAGGTCCCACTTGTTCCACGCCTCGACGATCGGAATGGTCGGCGCGCCACCTTCCTCGCCCAGCAGGCCGAGCTCGGCCAGCACGTCGAGCACCTGGCGCTTCTGCGCCTGGGTATCGGAATTGGCGACATCGCGGACGTGAACGATGACGTCGGCGGCGGTCACCTCTTCCAGTGTGGCGCGAAAGGCGGCTACCAGCTGGGTCGGCAGATCGGAGATGAATCCGACGGTGTCGGACAGGATCGCCTTGTCCACTCCCGGCAGACGAATGCGCCGCATGGTAGGATCAAGCGTCGCAAACAGCAGGTCTTCGGCCATCACCCCCGCCCCGGTGAGGCGGTTGAACAGCGTCGACTTGCCGGCATTGGTATAGCCGACGAGCGCGATCACCGGCCACGGAGCCTTTTCGCGGCGGCTGCGGTGCAGGCCGCGGGTGCGGCGAACCTGGTCGAGCTCGCGCCGCAGCCGGGCCATCCGGTCGCGGATCATCCGCCGGTCGGCCTCGATCTGGGTTTCGCCTGGACCGCCCAGAAAGCCGAAACCGCCGCGCTGCCGTTCAAGGTGGGTCCAGCTGCGCACCAGCCGTCCGGCCTGGTAATCCAGATGTGCCAGTTCGACCTGCAACCGCCCTTCGGCGGTTGCCGCACGCTCGCCGAAGATCTCGAGGATCAATCCGGTCCGGTCGATCACCTTGCGCTTCAGCTTGTCCTCAAGATTGCGCTGCTGGATTGCGGTCAGCGCGCCGTCGACGATGACCAGCTCGGCCTCGCCCTGGATGCAGGCCAGATCGATGTTCCGGATCTGGCCTTCGCCGAACAGGGTTCCGGCCCGGGCCTCGCGGATCGGGATGGCAATGGCATCGGACACCACCAAACCGATCGCCAGGGCCAATCCCTGTGCCTCCTCAAGCCGGGCGGCGGTGTCGATCCCGCTGGCGCCCCTGCCCCGGAATTCCGGGTACACGACCACGGCCCGCGCGCCGCGGGCTACGTCCTCGCGCGTGTCGTCCAGAAAGCTCAGGTGTCGTCGCTTTCCGGCGCCCCGGTTTCCGTATCGTCCCCGTCATAGCCGTCGCCGGTCAGGTCGACTGGCCCCAGCGGCTGAATAGTAGAGACCGCATGCTTGTAGGCCAGCTGCACATAGCCGTCGCGCTCCAGCAGCATGCAGAACAGATCATAGGCGGCAACCCGGCCCTGTAGCATCACCCCGTTGACCAGGAACATCGTCACCTGGACCCCGGCCGAGCGGACGCTGGCCAGGAACACGTCCTGCAGCAGGCGCACCTTCTTGCCGCCCTCCCCAGCGCTGCCGAACTGGCGCGCGTCGATCGGCTGACTGGGCATGATCGTGGAAACGGCATGTTTGTAGACCAGTTGGGCCTGGCCATCGCGGCGCAGCAGGATCGAAAAATTGTCAAACCAGGTGACGATCCCCTGCAGCTTGACGCCCTTCACCAGAAACATGGTGACCGGGATCTTGTTCTTGCGCAACAGATTGAGGAACTGGTCCTGAAGGTTCTGCCCCTTGCCGTTCACCGCGGCGGGCGCGGGTGGAAGTGCATCGGTTTCAGGTGTTTCGGCCTTGGCCTTGGTGGCGCGCGGACGCGCAGTCAGTGTGCGAGAAGTCATGGTCTGCTCCTTCTTGTTGGCGGCCGTCGCTGCGGTCCGCATTCTGGCCGCACCTGCCGTAGCAGGCACGAGCCGGTACTAAACTTCGGGTCTTTTACGCTTTCGCGTCAGTCCGGTAAACGGTGAAACGAAAATTTCGGCTCAATCGGCGTCCAGTTCGCCGCCCTCGCCGTCTTTCCCGCCGACCATGCCCAGCAGCTTCAGCTTGCGGTGAAGCGCCGATCGCTCCATCCCGATGAAGGCCGCAGTGCGCGAGATATTGCCAGAAAAGCGACGGATCTGCACCCGCAGGTATTCGCGCTCAAAATTCTCACGCGCCTCGCGCAGCGGCACCCCCATCAGCGAGGGCATCCCGGTTTCGTTGCTGATCCGGCCGCTCAGCACTTCGGGCGGCAGCATGTCCGCTTCGATCCGGATCAGGTTCTCGCGCGGGGTCAGGATGATGGTCCGTTCCACCACGTTGCGCAGCTGACGGACATTGCCCGGCCACTCATAACTCTGCAGCGCAGCCAGCGCCTCCACCCCCACTTCGGGCGGCGAGACCCCCTGATCAGCAGCGAACCGCGCGAAGAAGTGATCGGCCAGCGCCGGAATATCGTCGCGCCGTTCGGCCAGCGAGGGGATCGTCACCGGCACCACGTTGAGCCGGTAGAACAGGTCTTCGCGGAATCGCTTTTCGGCGATTTCGCGCTCCAGATCGCGCGCGGTCGACGAAACCACCCGGACATCGACCCGGATCTGGCGATGCCCGCCCACGCGCACGAAAGCCTGTTCGGTCAGCACCCGCAGGATCCGGGCCTGGGTGGACAGCGGCATGTCGGCGATTTCGTCGAGGTAGAGCGTTCCCCCGTCGGCCATTTCCAGCAGACCGGCACGCACGAGCTTGCCGTCCTGCTCTTCGCCGAACAGTTCCTGTTCGAACCGTTCGGGGGTGATGCGGGCTGAATTGACGGTGATGAAGGCGTTGGCGGCGCGCGGGCTCCACGAATGGAGCAGCCGCGCCGCCACTTCCTTGCCCGCCCCGCCGGGGCCGGTGATCAGCAACCGGCTGCCACTGTTGGCCACCCGCTTGAGCGTCGCACGCACCCCGTTGATCGCCGAGCTGTTGCCGGTGAATTCGTCCGAGGTGACAAAGCCTTCGCGCAGCCGCGCGTTCTCACGGCGCAGGCGCTCGGTTTCGGTGGCACGGGCCACCAGCAGCAGCAACCGCTCGGCCTCGAACGGCTTTTCGATGAAATCCATCGCCCCGCGCCCGATCGCAGACACTGCGGTGTCGATATTGCCGTGGCCGGAAAAGATGATCACGGGCAGTTCGGGCTCGCGCAGCTTGATTGCATCGAGCACTTCGAGCCCGTCCATCGGGCTGCCGTGGAGCCAGACATCCAGCAGCACCAGGCTGGGCCGGCGCTGGTCGATCATCTCCAGCGCTGTGGTGCTGTCACCGGCGGTGCGGCATTCATACCCCTCGTCGCTCAGCACGCCGGCCACGAGTTCGCGGATGTCGCGTTCGTCATCGACGATCAGGATATCGAGCGCCATGGATTTTCCTTTGTCCGTATCATTCGGCCGCTTCCGGTTTGGTTTCACCCGAAAGCGGGTCGCGCGCAAAGCGCATTGTCACGACGGTTCCGTCGGGATCGCCGGCGGCAAAATTCATCTCGCCGCCGTGCTCCTCGACGATCTTGTTGACGATCGCCAGACCCAGCCCGGTCCCCTTGTCGCGGGTGGTGACATAAGGCTCGACGATCCGCTCGCGGTCTTGCGGCAGGCCGACCCCGTTGTCGGTCACGATGGCCTGCACGTCCTCGACACTGCCTTTGAGTACGACCGAGATTCGCCCGCGATAGTCGGCATCCGCGCCCTTCTGACGCGCCTCGATCGCCTCGACCGCGTTCTTGAGCACGTTGGTCATTGCCTGGCCGAACTGGTGACGGTCGCAGGCGATAATTCCGATTCCGTCATCGGCGGAAAAGCTGAAATCAATGTCCGGACGTGCGACTTCCTGAAGGAACAACGCCTGCCGGGCGAGATCGACCGGGTCTTCACCCCGGAACACCGGCTTGGGCAACCTCGCGAACGAGGAAAATTCGTCCACCATCCGCCGCAGGTCGCCAACCTGACGGATGATCGTGCCGGTCAGCTCTTCGAACAGCGCGGCATCGGTGGTCACCTGCTTGCTGTAGCGCCGCTTGAGCCGCTCCGTCGCGAGCTGGATCGGGGTTAGCGGGTTCTTGATCTCGTGCGCGATACGGCGAGCCACGTCCGACCAGGCCGCTTGCCGCTGATCGAGCAGCTGGCGAGTGATGTCCTCAAAAGTGATCACGTGACCACTGGGTTCGCGCGTCGATTTGACCGCCAGGGTCAGCAGGTCGCTGCCCTTGGCGTACTGCACCACCCCGCCGCCCCGGCCGCTGTCGGCCAGGCTGGCCAGCTGCGGCGCAAGCTCGGCCAGCTTCGTTCCGATCGGATCGGTCGAATCCTTGTCGAGCAGCAGCTTCTGCGCCGAGCCGTTGATAAGCAGGATTTCGCCATCGGGGCCGGTCGAGATCACCCCGGCGGTGACCGAATCGAGCACCGCCTCGATGAAGGCGCGGCGTTCGTCGAGCTGCTGGTTGGCGCCGACCAGTGCCTGGGTCTGGCGCTCCAGCTGCTGGGTCATGCGGTTGAAGGCGCGGTTTAGCAGGCCGATCTCGTCCGCTCCGGTCCGCCCCGCCACCCGCATGGTGAAATTGCCCCGACCGACCTGCCGCGCGGCATCGACCAGATTGTAAAGCGGCCGCACCTGCCGGTCGGCAAAGCGCAGCGCAAACCACACGGACAGCCCGACCAGCGCCAGACTGGCCACGAACAGCGCGATGTTGAACCGCAGCTGCTGCACCCGGGCCTTGCGCGTCAGCTGATCGTAAGCCCGGACAATGTTCTGGGCCCGCTGCCCCTGGCTCAGGCTGAGCAGGTCGGATTTGCGCGCGGTGTAGAGGTAGAGGCCGGATCGGCGGTCAATCGGTGTCACCGCCTCGATCTTGTCGGGCTTGGCGTCGATCACGATATCGGCCCCGCCATCGAGCTGGCGGACGACAGCAAGCGAAACCTTTTCGGCCAGAGGATTGTCGCCGCGGGCAAAGGCAGCCCGGCTCAGCGAACCGTCGGGCAGCTTCTGAAGGATCGTCGATTCGTTGATGGTCGGCCGGTTGGCCATCTGGAACTTGTAGTAATCGACAAACCGCTCGCTTGTGGGAGGGCGTTCGCTCAGGAAGTCGCGCAGATCGCCCGCCATTGCCAGCGACGTGAATTTCATGTCGTTCTGGCTCTGCTCGTAATAGCCGAGCGCCAGCTTGTTAGAATTTTCCAGCATCCCGCGCGAATTGTCGGAGAACCAGAACTCCACACCGCTCTGGAACAGCACCGAGGCGAAGATGACCACGAGCAGGGTCGATGCCGCAGATGTCATCGAAAAGAAGAACACCAGGCGCACATGCATGCCCCCGCCCCCGGCCAGTTCGGCCGAGCGTTGCAAGGCCAGACGCCGCCCCAACAGCACCAGAATTGCCATCGCCGGTAACAGGGTGCCGAGCAGCAGCGTTGCGGTAAGATTCGACGGGATCAGCTGGTCGCGGTTGGACTGGCTGGAGACCGTGAACCACGTCACCGCCGACATCACCAGGAACGAGACGACCGAAGCCACTTCCAGGATCGAGATGACATTCGCCCGTCGCGCGGCGATCTGCGCGCGGCGCCACCAGCGCGGCCAGCCCCGGTGGCGAGAGGTATTGCGCGCAGCGTCCATCGTTGCCCGATTACAACACCCCTGTTGCAGGGATGCAAGGCAAATCCGACGAACGGCGCTCAGGACCGGCGGAGCGATTCTTGCGGATCGATGGCGAGATCGTGCAGCCGTTTGCGCAACGTGTTGCGATTGATCCCCAGCAACTGGGCGGCGCGCAGCTGGTTGCCGCTGGTTTCGCGCAGCGCCGCGATGAACAAAGGGCGTTCGAAGGCTGCCAACGCTGCGTCATAGACCTGACCCGACGGCGGACGGCCGCTACTCCACCAATGCTCCACCGCTGTATCGATTCCGGCGCCGTCAGCGTCACCTTCGCTGCGCCGGGTCTGGGCGATCAACCCGGCGATCGTCTCGCTGTCGATCGAATCCTCGCGGGACAGCAGGGCCAGGCGGTAGATGAAATTGCGCAGCTCGCGCACGTTGCCGCGCCACGGCTGTCGCGCCAGCAGCGCCGCACCATCGTCTGAAAGCTGACGTCGGGGCAGGCCTTCTGCCGCCGCCAGCGTCAGAAAATGCCGGGCCAGGGCGGGAATGTCATCGGCACGCTCGCGCAGCGCCGGCAGAGTGATCGGCACAACGTTGAGCCGGTAGAACAGATCCTCGCGAAAGGTTCCAACTGCGATCATCGGTTCGAGGTCGCGGTTGGTGGCAGCCACGATCCGCACGTCGACCCGCACCTCTTCGCGCCCGCCAACCCGGCGCACCGTTCCCGATTGCAGCGCACGCAGCAGCCGGGTTTGCGCCTGCATCGGCATGTCACCGATTTCGTCAAGGAACAGGGTGCCGCCGCCGGCCTGCTCGAACTTGCCGATATGCCGGGCCACCGCGCCGGTGAAGGCGCCCTTCTCATGGCCGAACAGCTCGCTCTCGATCAGTTCGGCCGGGATTGCGGCGGTGTTGACCGCCACGAACGGTCCATCCTTGCGGTGCCCCAGCTGGTGGATCGCTTCAGCCACCAGCTCCTTGCCGGTGCCGCTTTCGCCCAGCACCAGCACGGTCAGATCGTTGCGCAGCACCCGGGTGATCATCCGGTAGACCACCTGCATCGGTGCCGATCGTCCGACCAGCGGCAACCCGACCGCTGGAGCTTCGTCTTCACCCCCGCCCCGCGCCGAGGCACTGCCCACCGCCTGGCGGACCGTGCGGGCCAGTTCATCGATGTCGAACGGCTTGGGGAAATATTCGAAGGCCCCGGTATCGCTGGCGCGCACCGCAGTATCCAGCGTATTCTGCGCCGAGAGGATAATCACCGGCATGTCCGGCGCCAGCGCGCGCACGGTGCCGATCGTTTCGATCCCGTCTCCGTCGGTCAGCATGACGTCGGTGACCAGCGCCTTGAAGCGGCGCTCTTGAAGCAACCGGTCGCGCGCCGCGATGCTGTCGCAGCGCACAACATCAAATCCTTCCGCCTCCAGCGCGGTGGTAATGACTATGGCGATCGTGGCGTCGTCTTCGACCAGCAGGACGCTCATGCCGCTTCCTCGCGCGCGGCCGGCCGGCCCTGCTGCGCCATCGGCAGGTGGATGCGGAAATGAGTCACGCCCCTGACTTCGTCACGGTCATGCGTCACCCGGCCGTTCATATCGCGGACCAACCGGCGGACGAGCGCAAGGCCCAGCCCCTGCCCGCTCTTCTTGGTGGTGACGAACGGCTCGAACACGTGTTCGCGCAGCGCCGGATCGATTCCCGGTCCGTTGTCGCTGACCCGCAGTTCGATCGGCAAGCGGACCGGCACGCCATCGGCAACCGCGTGCAGTTGCAGCCCGCTTGCAAAACGGCTGCGGATCGCGATCCGCGGCTGGGGCGCGCCGCGGCAGGCATCGGCAGCATTGGCGATCAGGTTGAGCAGGATCTGCACGAGCGCATCGACGTTGCCCTGGACCAGCGGCAACGACGGATCGAACTCCTCGATGATGGGCGGCGCCGTTCCGCCGGCCTCGATCACCGCCCGCGCGCGGCGCACGGCTTCGTGGAGGTTGCAGGGCCCCAGATCGGGTGCGGTGCGCCGCGACAGCGTCTGCATCTGGTCGATCAGGGTGGCGATCCGGTCCACCTCGTCGGCGATCAGGCCGGCAAGCGCCAGGTCGTTGCCATCGAGCTTGCGTGCCAACAGCTGCGCGGCGCCGCGAATCCCCGCCAGCGGGTTCTTGATCTCATGAGCAAGGATGTCGGGCGCGCGCAGCACGCCCTGTTCCCCTCCGGACGCATTCTCTCGCATCGCCTCGGCCCCGCCGATGTCGTGCAGGGTCAGCACCTGCCAGCCCGGAGAATCGAGCAGCGGCGCCGCCGCGATATCGATCCGGCGCGGGCCCTGCCCCGGCACCAGCACATCGGCCGCGCGAGCAGACACCTGCGCGTCGCTCTCTCCGAGCCGCGCGGCGAGGCGAGGCTCGGCAAAGGTCATCAGATCGTCCAGTCTGCGCCCCGCCAGACGGCGAAAGCTCTGGCCCAGAAACTGCTCGGCCGCCGGATTGACCGCTGCCACTACCTGCCCCGGCGATAGCAGCACCACCCCCAGCGGCAGGCTCGACAGCTGGCGCTGGGCGTCCACCGCTCAGGCCGCCTGCTGCTGAAGGAACGGATCGTAGAATTCGCGCAGCTGGCGCATCACGTCGTTCGCATCGTCGATGAAGTTGACCCGGTTGCGGAAGGTTGCCGATCCGTGCAGCCCGCGAGTGTACCAGCCCAGATGCTTGCGGGCCATCTTCACTCCGGTGTCGGGGCCATAGAGTTCGAGCATGGCCTGATAGTGCTCAAGGATCAGGTCGAGCTGCTGAGCCAGGGTCGGATCGGCCAGACCCTGTCCGGTGCGCAGCCAGTGCATCACCTGTGCCAGCAGCCACGGTTTGCCATAGGCGCCGCGCCCGATCATCACGCCGTCGGCACCCGACTGCTCAAGCGCCCGGGCGGTATCGGCAATCCCGCAGATATCGCCGTTGACGATCACCGGGATCGACACCGCTTGCTTGACCGAACGGACAAACGCCCAGTCCGCCTCGCCCTTGTACATCTGGTTGCGGGTGCGGCCGTGGACGGTAACCATCTTCGCGCCTAGATCCTCAGCAATCCGGGCCAGTTCCGGAGCGTTGAGGCTGTCATGGCACCAGCCCATCCGCATCTTCACAGTGACTGGCACCGACACGGCCTTGACCGTGGCCGCGATCAACCGGGTGGCGAGCGGAATATCGCGCATCAGCGCGGACCCGGCATCACCGCTCACCACCTTCTTCACCGGGCAGCCCATGTTGATGTCGATGATCGCCGCGCCGCGGTCTTCGGACAGCCGGGCCGCGTCGGCCATCTGCTCGGGCTCGCAGCCAACCAGCTGCATCGACACCGGGTCTTCGGCCGGATCCCACAGCGCCTTCTGGACTGACTGGCGGGTTTCGCGGATCGCCGCCGGGCTGGCAATCATCTCGGTGACGTTGAGCCCCGAGCCGAAGTGCCGCACCAGCCGCCGGAATGGCAGATCGGTGACGCCGGTCATCGGTGCCAGGATCACCGGGCAGGCGACGTTCACCGGGCCGATCACGATCGGATCCAGCCGGGGCGGAGGGGGAAGCGGGTTCATGTGCCGAATGTGCCTAAAATTTGGGCAGCACATAGGGAATTGCTCGCCGCCCGGCAAGCCTCTACCGGCAGTGCCGATGAACGAGGCTTCTCTCCTGCCCCGGACCGCTGCGGTGATCGTTGCCGCCGGCCAAGGCCTGCGCGCCGGGCAGCCCCTGCCCAAGCAGTTCGCCCTGTGGCGCGGCAAGCCGGTGGTGCGCCATTCGGCCGAGGCACTGGCCGCTGCGGGAATCGCACCAATCGTGGTTGCGATCCCCGAAAATGCCGAAGAGTTGGCCAGAGCCGCGCTCGACGGTGTGGCCGGGGTGATCCTCGTCACCGGCGGCGCGACACGGCAGCAATCGGTGCGGCTGGCGCTCGAGGTTTTGGAACACGATGCCCCCGATCGGGTCCTGATCCATGACGCCGCGCGCCCGCTGCTGTCCCGTCCGGTGATCGAGCGGCTGGCTGCCGCCCTCGCCGATCTCCCCGCAGCAATCCCGGTTCTGCCTGTGGTCGACAGTCTGGCCCATGCCGCAGGCGCAACGATGGGCGCCCCTGCCCGCCGCGAGGACTTGCGCCGGGTTCAGACCCCGCAGGCGTTCCGCTTTGCCGCGATTCTTGCCGCGCACCGCGCGTGGCAGGGCGCACCTGATGCCGGAGACGACGCCCAGGTGGCTCGTGCAGCCGGGCTGGAAGTCGCTCTGGTCGAAGGAGACGAAGCCTTGCACAAGCTGACCTTCGCGACCGATTTCGGTCCCCCTGCCCCGATCCGGGTGGGCATCGGTTACGACGTCCACCGTCTGGCTGATGGTGAGGAACTGTGGCTGTGCGGGGTGCGGATCGACCACCCGCGCGGCCTGTCCGGACACAGCGACGCCGATGTGGCGATCCATGCGCTGGTCGATGCAGTCCTGGGTGCGCTCGGCCAGGGCGACATCGGCAGCCACTTTCCGCCCAGCGACCCGCAATGGCGCGGAGCTTCCTCCGACCGGTTTCTGTCTCACGCGGTCTTGCTGGCCGCGCAGGCGGGCTACCGGATCGGCAACGTCGATCTGACAATTGTCTGCGAGGCGCCCAGGATCGGCCCTCATCGCGAAGCCATGCGGGCCCGGCTGGCCGGTTTGCTCGGCACGGAGGTTGAAGTGGTCAGCGTCAAGGCCACAACCACCGAACGGCTGGGCTTCACCGGCCGCGGCGAAGGGATTGCCGCACAGGCGGTAGCGACCTTGCTGGGCACTTGAACGCAGAGCCTCTGGATTTTCCTGTCGGAGGCGCGCAAGGCAGGGCGAGACATCGCTAAAGGTATGCAAACTATGCGCTCGCTTGTTTTCCGTTCGGCTGGAATCCTCGCCCTTGCGGCCTCCGCTCAAGTTCAGGCTGCACAGACGCAGAATGCCTCGACCTGCGTAGAGCCCGCCGAAATGCATGGATTGGTTGCCTATTTTTTGTCGACTGTGCTCGATTCGACGATCAAGACCTGCTCTGCCCATCTTCCGTCCGATGCGTTTCTGCGCACCAGCGCCCCACAGCTGGTGACCCGCCTCAATGCCGGAAAGGATGCCGCCTGGCCGATGGCCAAGTCCGCTTTCATCAAAATCAGCGGCAAGGACCAGGGCGACGCCACGTTTGAAAGGATGCCGGAAGATGTCTTGCGGCCATTCATTGAAGCCGCGATCACCACCGAGGTGGCGCCTTCGATCAAGGCGAAGGACTGCAAGGATGTGAACCGGATTGCCGCCACGCTGGAGCCGCTTCCACCCGAGAATCTGGTCGCGCTGGTGACCGAGATTCTCAACGTCGCGGCGCGCGGTGATCGCAAGATCGCCAGCTGCCCGGCCGATTGAGCGGTCGATCCGGACAATGTCGCTGCTTCCCGACGATCTCTATGCCCTGGCCGAACGTGTCGTGACGGAGAACCGCGCCCTGGGCCGGACCGTTGTGCTGGCCGAAAGCTGCACCGGAGGACTGGTTGCCACGGCGCTGACAGAGATACCGGGTTCGTCGGCGGTGCTCGACCGCGGACTGGTCACCTATTCCAATGCCGCAAAGCATGAATTATTAGGCGTTTCCAACGATATCATCGAGACTTTTGGCGCGGTTTCGATTGCCTGTGCCTGGGCCATGGCCCAGGGCGCGCTGTCCCGTAGCAAGGCCGACGTGGCTGTGTCGATCAGCGGAATCGCCGGGCCGGATGGTGGGTCGCTGCAGAAGCCGGTCGGGACCGTGGTGTTCGCCCGGGCGGTCAAGGGCAGCGAAGAGGTGTTGGCCGAAGAGCGCTGGTTCGATGTACCCTCGCGCGCTGAAGTGCGTCATCAGGCGGCGCTGGTCGCGCTGGAACTGCTGCTGCCGTAAAGCTGCTGCGCCCGTTCCTCAAAAGCGGTCACCATCTTGCGGAAAGCACGGTCGAAATACTGCCCGGCCAGACGCTCGAACACCGCGTTGCGGAAGGTGAAAGTGACCACGAATTCCACTTCGCAGCCGCCGTCCTCAAGGCCACGGAACTGCCAGACATTGTCGAGATCGCGCATCGGTCCATCGACGTAATGGACCTTGATCCGGTCCGGCCGTCGCTTCTCAACCCGCGAGGTGAACTTTTCGCGCAGCGCGTTGAAGCCGATCAGCATGTCGGCCACCATCTCGCTCTCGCTATCCTCGCGGACGCGCGTGGCCACGACCCAGGGCAGGAATTCCGCATAGCGACCGACGTCGGCGACCAGATCAAACATCTGTTCGGCCGACCACGGCAACCGGCGGGTTTCGCGAACCCCAGGCATCAGCCGCGCGTTACCGCCTTGGCCAGCTGCGCCTCGCGCGTGGCGCGCATTGCGCGGAAATCGTCCCCGGCGTGGTAGCTTGAGCGGGTTAGCGGGGTCGCGGCGACCTGCAGGAACCCCTTGGACCGGGCGATCGCGCCATAGGCGCTGAACGCCTGCGGTGTGACGAAGTCGATCACCTTGGTGTGTTTCGGCGTGGGCTGAAGGTACTGCCCCATGGTCAGGAAATCGATCCCGGCAGAGCGCATGTCATCCATCACCTGATGCACTTCCAGCCTGTCCTCGCCCAGCCCCAGCATGATCCCCGACTTGGTGAAGACCAGCGGGTTCTGCGCCTTGACCTCTTCCAGCAACCGCAACGAGGCATAGTAGCGCGCACCGGGACGGATCGTCGGATAGAGCCGCGGAACGGTTTCCAGATTGTGGTTGAACACGTCGGGTCCGGCGGCAACGATCTCTGCCACCGACTCCTTCATCCGTCCCTTGAAGTCCGGGGTAAGGATTTCGATCGTGGTGCCGGGTGCGTTGCGACGCAGCGCCTCAATCACCCGAACAAAGTGGCCCGCGCCGCGATCGGGCAGGTCATCCCGGTCGACCGAGGTTATGACGATATGCTCAAGGGCCATCTTGCCCGCAGCCTCGGCCACGTTGTTTGGCTCCAGCGGGTCAACCGGGCGCGGCATCCCGGTCTTGATGTTGCAGAACCGGCACGCCCGGGTGCAGACATCGCCCAGGATCATCACCGTGGCATGCTTCTTGGTCCAGCATTCGCCGATGTTGGGACAGGCCGCTTCCTCGCACACCGTGTTCAGCCCGAGATCGCGCATCAATTTGCGGGTTTCGCCATAGCCCTTGCTGGTCGGCGCCTTGACGCGGATCCAGTCTGGCTTGCGCTGACGTTCTGGCTTCGGGGCGGCGGACAGGTCGTTCATGGCGCTGCTCTAGTCACTTGGCGGCACGCTTGCCAGCCGGAAAATATCCGGCCAATAGGCGCTGCATGCAGACTGGCCCCTCCCCCGAGCTTGATCGCCTGATCGACGGCTATCAGCGCTTCCGGACCAACGGATGGAGCCCCAACCGCGAACGGTGGGCCACTCTGCGCGAAAGCCAGCAGCCGCAGGTGATGGTCATTGCCTGTTCCGACAGCCGGGTCGATCCAACCCAGATTTTCGATGTCGATCCCGGCGAGATTTTCGTGGTTCGCAACGTCGCCGCAATGGTTCCACCGTTTGAGACGACGCCGGGCCATCATGGCGTCTCGGCCGCGCTCGAGTTTGCGGTGCAGGTGCTGGAAGTGAAGGAAATCGTGGTCATGGGCCACGGCATGTGCGGCGGCTGCAAGGCCGCGCTGACCCGCGAGTTGCACGGGACCGAGCCGGGCGAAGGCGGCTTCATCGCGGACTGGATCGCCCTGCTGGACGATGCCCGCGATCCGGTCGTCGCCGCATACGGCACCGAGGGGCGCGATGCCGAACGCGCGATGGAGCACGCCGGCGTGCGGGTCAGCCTCGCCAACCTGCGCACCTTTCCGTGCATCCGCCGCAAGGAGCGCGACGGCGACCTGCGCCTGCGCGGCGCGTTCTTCGCGATTTCCGACGGGGTGCTGCATCTCCTTGATGAAGGCGCAGACCGGTTCGAACCGGTCGCATGACAAAGGGGCGGCAGTTTCCCGCCGCCCCTTCGTTCTGTCCAGCAGGACGGTGTTACTTGGCTGGAGCCGCAGCCGGTGCCACCTTCGACGCGGCATAGGCCGACCACAGCTGCGCCATCGCCTTGCGCGGTCCTTCCACCTTCGCAAAGGTCGCCTGCGCGGCGGCAATTTGGCCCAGATCGGTCTGGGCGATACCCAGACGGGTCAGCGCCCGGGGAAGGTCGACCCCGGGCTTGCCCAGCGCCAGCTGATACAGCTCTGCCGCCTTGGCCGGATTGTCATAGCTGAGATAGGCATCGGCTGCCGCCATCACTACCGTAGCAGTAGCGCTGCCCGCCCGGGCATCGCGCTCGGCTGCCGGCAACGAAGCCTTGTCCGTCGCGATCCGGCCCGAAGCGATGGTCTTGGCTTCGGTGACGAACACGTCCTTGGCGCTGAGCTTGCCGGAATTCAGTCCGGCGTTGACCACCTTCAGCACTTCACCCGGCGCGCGGCGCGGGTCGGCGGCCTGGATGAATTCGACGTAGTCACGGCCTTCCATATAGCTGTTGGTGCGGTCCATCAGCCGCAGCAGATCGACCGTTTCCTGCGAGGGATAGCGCGCCGTATCGCGCAGTACCGCGATCGCCAGCGCCCAGTTCTGGGTCGTGGGATAGGCCGAAACCAGCTTGCTACCGAAGGTCGTCGCCTTGTCAGCAAGCTTGGCCTTGTAGGCCACCACCACCCCGCGGCGCAGCCATTCTTCGGGCGCTGCCGTGGTACGCCCGGCAATCGCGGTTTCCAGCACCTTCAGACCCTCCGCGGCCTGATTGTCGTTGATGTAGGCTTCGGCCAGCAGCGATTCGGAATCGTTCTGCTTGTACCCGGCCGTGATGGCGTTCTGCAGCGCGGCGCGGGCTGCCGCCCAGTCACGCATGTCGTACGACAGCGCGCCAACAAAAAAATTGAACTGGGCCTGCTGCTCCGGCACCAGCTTGCCGCTGTCGACTGAGGCTTGAAGGCCCTTGCGCTGAAGCGGTTTGTCTTCGGCGAGCTTGCCCAGACCGAACGCCAACTGGCCGTAGATCAGCTTGTCGTCGGGCGTGGAAATAGCCGGAACGAGTTGGTCGAGCTGGGTCTTCTCGGCCGCAAGCTTGTCGCCCAGGGCCTTCACAGTGGCATCATAATTGGCGCGGGCCGCGTCGCGCGCGGCCTTGCCGCTCGCCGCATTGACGCCCGCAGCGGCCGTCGCGACGGCGGTTTTGGCATCCAGCACGTCCTGCCGCTTGCCGGCGTTGTCGAGCGCCGTCTTCATCGGACCGTAAAGTGGCGCAAAGGCTTTCGACGGTACGATCTTCGGAACGGCGGGCGCCTTTTCCTTGGCAACCGCAGGCGATGCGGCAATGACGGTCCCGGCAGCCGCACCCAGCGCCAGGGCCAGCCCCAAAGCCGAGCGGGTGAACAGTGTGCTGCGGATCATGGCAATCGTCTCCTAAACAGCCGCCGGACAGGGTACGAATCCTGCCTCCGGCGACCAATTTCCTCCATCATGCCAATGGCGAGGATTCGCCGGTTTGGCAACAGGCTGGCGCATTGGAGCCAGGGCAGTGAACCGCATTTGAATGCCGGTACGGCGCATTGTTCAGATTGCGACGTGGAGGTGTGGAAAACCGGGCCTTTCCACCCCTTCCCCGCCATGCACGACTGGCCTTCGCAGCGCCCTTGCCCTAGTGCCGTCGGGACGAGCACTTTCCCTGAAACAACCGGCTGAATTTCCGCGTGAGCGACGACACAGAAATCCCCGAATCCCCCGGCGAAGACCCGACCGGCCCCGAGTCCAGTCCCCTGGGCGAATTCCAGCGCGTCGACATCGTTGACGAGATGAAGACCAGCTACCTCGATTACGCGATGAGCGTGATCGTGGCCCGCGCGCTGCCCGACGTGCGCGACGGTTTGAAGCCGGTGCACCGCCGGATCCTGTTCGCCAGCCAGGAAGGCGGCTTCGTCGCCGGCCGGCCCTATCGCAAGAGCGCCAAGATCGTCGGCGACGTGATGGGCAACTATCACCCGCACGGTGATAGCGCGATCTACGACGCGCTCGCTCGCATGACGCAGGACTGGTCGATGCGGCTGCCGCTGGTCGATGGTCAGGGCAACTTTGGATCGATGGACCCCGATCCTCCGGCTTCGATGCGCTATACCGAAGCGCGACTGGCCAAGGTCGCCAATTCGCTGCTCGACGACCTCGACAAGGACACGGTCGATTTCACCGACAACTATGACGGTTCGCGTCAGGAGCCGACCGTTCTGCCCGCGCGGTTCCCCAACCTGCTGGTCAACGGCGCAGGTGGGATCGCGGTGGGCATGGCCACCAATATTCCGCCGCACAACCTGGGTGAAGTGATCGACGGCTGCCTGGCCTATATCGAAAATCCCGCGATCACCTCGGAAGAGCTGATCGAGATCATTCCCGGGCCCGATTTCCCGACGGCACCGCTGATCCTGGGCCAGTCGGGGGCCCGCGCGGCCTATCTCACCGGGCGCGGCTCGATCCTCCAGCGCTGCCGCCACGAGATCGAGGAAGGCCGAGGCGATCGCCGTTCGATCGTTCTGACTTCGATTCCCTATCAGGTCGGCAAGAACGGGCTGGTCGAAAAGATCGCCGAAGCTGCCAAGGACAAGCGGATCGAGGGTGTGTCCGACATCCGCGACGAATCGAGCCGGCTCGGCGTGCGGATGGTGATCGACCTAAAGCGCGATGCCACGCCCGAAGTGGTGCTGAACCAGCTGTGGCGGCACACCCCGGCGCAGTCGAGTTTCCCGGCCAACATGCTGGCGATCCGCGGTGGCCGTCCCGAAGTGCTGATGCTGCGCGATTTCATCGCCGCCTTCATCACCTTCCGCGAAGAGGTCATCACCCGGCGCACCAAGTTCGAGCTGAACAAGGCCCGCGACCGGGCGCATATCTTGTTGGGTCTGGTGATCGCGGTCACCAACCTGGACGAAGTGGTGCGGATCATCCGCGCGGCGCGCAATCCCGCGGCTGCGCGTGAGGCGCTGCTGGCCCGCGAATGGCCGATCGGCGATATCGCACAATATATCCGCCTGGTCGAAGCGATCGAACCCGATGCCGAGCAATCGGGTGGCACCTACCGCCTGTCCGAAGCCCAGGTGAAGGCAATCCTCGACCTCAGGCTCCACCGCCTGACCGCGCTGGGCCGCGACGAGATCGGCGACGAGCTTAAGCAGTTGGCGATCGCGATCGAGGAATTCCTCTCGATCCTGAGCGACCGGATCAAGCTCTACGGAGTGATGCGCGACGAGCTGGTGGCGGTGCGCGAGGCCTTTG